>JAIRTK010000504.1 GCA_031254955.1 Opitutaceae bacterium | reverse complement strand
AAGTCCTGCTCTGTCCCCGCGACCTGCGCGCCCGCGCCTGTTCCCCGCCCGGCAACGCCCCGGCTTGGACCGCCCTCGTCTATCAAAACCTGCAAACCGCCCTCGTCCCCTACACTGTGACCGGACCGTAGCCGCCGTCGAGCCGGACGACCGCGTGCGGCTGGCGCCCGCCCTCGCCCCCTGCACCGTGGCCAAGCCGTAGCCCCGGCCTGCATCCGGCCTCGTCTCCGCCTTTGACTCCCGGCGGTCGCCGGGCTTTTTTCTCCCCATGCGAATATCGCGAACACAATCCCCCGCGTTGCACCCCTTCCTTCTGGCATGCGCGCTTTCCCTGTTGCCCGCCCTCCTTTCCGGCGCGCCGCGCGCCACCGCCCGGCCCGGCCTCGCCGCCACCGTCCCCCCGGCGGAAACCTCCGCTCCCGCGCGCAATCCTTCCTGGGCCGTCCTGGTCAACAAGGACATGAATCTTCACCGCGTCACCCCGACATTCTATCGCGGCGAACAATTCAAAAAAACCGAGGTGCCCGAACTCCAGAAACTGGACATCCGCGCCATCGTGAATCTTCGCAACAACCACTCCGACGCCGCCGAGCTTGCCGGCTCCGGCATCAAGGAAATCCGCGTCCGCATCAATACCTGGAACATCGCCGACCGTCACATCATCGCCGCGCTCGCGGCCATCCGCCGCGCCGAGGCCGCCGGCCCTGTGCTCCTGCACTGTCAACACGGCGCCGACCGCACCGGCCTTGTCAGCGCGATGTATCGCATCGTCTTTCAGAATTGGTCCCGTGACGCCGCGCTCGACGAACTCATCAACGGCGGCTACGGCTATCACTCCGTCTGGACCAACATTCCCCGCTACCTCAATAATGTGGACATCGAAAAAATCCGCCAAGCCGTTCTCGCCGCTCTCGCCACCGGGGAACCCTCCCCCGCCGGCCACCCTCGTTCTGCCTCGACCCGCCCGCCGCGCGCCCATGCCGGCGGGGCCTCCTTTTTTTCTTAATCACTGAAGTCGCGCGCTGCCATCGTAGCGCAGGTTTCCAAACCTGCTGACGGGCCGAAGGCCCGCCCTCCCGCCCTTCCATCCTTCCGCCCTTCCGCCCTCCCGCCCTGAAGCAGACTTGGAAGCCCGCGCTACGACCGAGAAAAACCATGACTCCCCGCAAACTCCTTTTCCTCAGCGTATCGGCCGGCGCCGGACACGTCCGCGCCGCCCAGGCGCTTCACGCCTGGGGCGCGGACGCGTTTGGCGGACGCATCGAGTCACGCCACCTCGATGTCATGGACTACGTCCCCGCCAGCTTTCGCGGGATGTATGTCAGCGGCTACCTGAAACTCATCCAGCACCTCCCCTCCATGTGGGGCCTGCTCTACCGTGCCACCGACAAAACCTCGCCCGACGCCATCCCGCAAAAACTCCGCCGCGCCGTCGAACGCCTCGGCACGCGCGCGCTCACCAAGGCCATCGCCGACTTCGCGCCCGACACCATCATCAGCACGCACTTTCTCCCCGCCGAACTGCTCGCCGGCCAAACCCGGCGCGGCAAACTCGACCTCCCGCTCTGGGTGCTCGTCACCGATTTCGACCTGCACCGCATGTGGGTCCAACCGCACATGACCGGCTACTTCGCGGCCAACGACGAAGTGAAATTCCGCCTGCAAGCCCACGGCATCGACCCCGCGCGCGTCCACGTGACCGGCATCCCCGTCATGCCCGCGTTCTCGCGCCCCCTCCCGCGCGCGACCTGCGCGGCTGAGGCCGGCCTCGCGCCCGACCGCGCCACCGTGCTCCTCATGGGCGGCGGCGCCGGCGTCGGCCACCTCGACACGGTGGCCGCCAGCCTGCTCGCGCTGCCGCGCGATTTCCAACTCATCGTGCTCGCGGGCAAAAACCGGAAGGCGCTCGCCGCGCTCCAGCGCCTCGCCGACAGGCATCCCGGACGCCTCTTCCCGCAAGGCTTCACCAACCAAGTCGAACGCCTCATGGCCTGCGCCGACGTGGCCATCACCAAGCCCGGCGGCCTCACCACCTCCGAATGCCTCGCGCTCGGCCTGCCAATGATTGTCCACTCCCCGATTCCCGGCCAGGAGGAGCACAACGCCGACTACCTGCTCGAGGCAGGCGTCGCGCTAAAAGCCATCGACGAAACCGGCATGGAATACCGCCTGGACAAACTGCTTGCCTCGCCGAAAACGCTCGCCGCCATGCGCGCCCGCGCCCAATCCCTGGGCCGCCCCCGAGCCGGCCACGACGTGCTCCGCATCGTGCTCGGCGAAACAACCTGAGCCGCCGCGAAACAACTTCCCGGAACTCCCCATTGTTTTGAATGGCCATTTTTGAGGCAACGTTTTCAGTCTTCAGCGTTTTCAGTTTTCAAGAGACGCTTCCGCGCCGTTGTTTCGCCAGACCTCCCGCTCCGCCTCGGAACTGAAAACGGAAACCCTGAAAACTGAATTCACCATGCACCGCCGCGCCTTCCTCAAAACCCTCGCCGCCACCTCCGCCGCCTCCGCCGCCGCGGTCGCGTTCCCCGCCATCGTGCGCGCGCAAACGCTCGGCCTCGGCGGAGGCGTCGCCCCCTCCAACCGCCTCAACCTCGGCGTCATCGGCGCCGGCCTCCAAGGCCGCGTCATCATGACCGGCGCGATGGCCAACGCCGCCGCCCGCATCATCGCCGTCTGCGACGTGGACCGGCGGCACCGCGAGCAAACCCGCCAGTTCATCGAAAAAACCTACGCCGACGAAACCGCCTCCGGCACCTACCACGGCTGCGACGAATACGGCGACATGCGCGAACTGCTCGCCCGCCCCGACATCGACGCCGTGCTCATCGCCTCGCCCGAACACTGGCACGCGCTCCACGTCATCCACGCCGCCCGCGCCGGAAAACACATCTATTGCGAAAAACCCTCCGGCGCCTCCATCCCCGAGACCCGCGCCATGCTCGACGCCGTGCGCGCCTCCGGCGTCGTCTGCCAAATCGGCAGCCAGCAACGCTCCATGACGAATTACCTGCGCGCCATCGACCTCGCCCGCTGCGGCTACCTCGGCGGCATCACCCGCGCCCGCGTCGGCCTCCCGCGCTACATGAACGTCCGCCCCGCCGGCGGCCCCGACCTCGTCGCCGGCCTCGGCGGCTACTCCGCCGAACCCCTGCCCCGCTCCGGCGCCCCCGAGCCGGTCCCGCCCGGCCTCGACTACGACACCTGGCTCGGCCCCGCCGAACCCCTCCCCTATTGCAAGGCCCGCGTCCACTACCACTGGCGCTGGAACTTCGCCTTCGGCGGCGGTCGCATCACCGACTGGATCGGCCACCACTTCGACTCCGCCGCCCTCGCCCTCCGCGTCAACGACCGCCTGCCCGTCGCCATCCGCAACGCCACCGCCCGCTTCCTCGACGACACCCCCCTCTACAACACCGCCTCCGACTACGCCTTCGAGGCGCACTACGACAACGGCATCGTGATCGAAGTCTCCTCCTCCCTGCGCGAAGGCGTGCACCTCGACGGCGCCGAAGGCTCCGTGTTCGTCAACCGCTCCGCCATCGAATACGGCAAGCCGCAACTGCGCCGCGTGCACATCCCCTCGCACCGCGCGCTCTTCCGGCTGGACGGCGCGCGCGGCCACATGGACGACTTCATCGCCTGCGCGCTCAACGGCGCGCCCCCGCGCGCCCCGATGTCCGACGCCCACTGCGTGACCGCCGCCGCGCACCTCGCCAACATCGCCTTCCGCTCCCGCCGCCGCGAACTCCGCTTCGACCCCGCCGCCGAGCAACTCATCGACGCGCCCGACGCCGCCCGCTACCTCCAGCGCGTCATGCGCGCGCCCTGGACCCTCCCCGCGTAACCCCGCGCCCACATCCACCCGCCCTCGCCCAACCCAGCACGCGTCCGACCTCGCACCACCCGACCCCGCGCCCGCCTAATCCCGCATCCGCTCGCCCGCGCCCGACTTAAATCGACCCCATTCGATTTAAATCGACTTAAATCGACCCAAATCCCCACCCGCCACCCACGCCACCCACGCCGCCAAACCACCATGCCCGCCCATCCTCGCAGCTGCACTCCCCTCCGCGTCCTGCCCGTCCTCGCGCTCCTCTGCGCCGCCATCCTGCCGGCCCGCTCCCTGCTCGCGGCGGAGTCCGCGCCCACCCTCGCGCCGCTCGCCGCCTATGATTACGGCCAGCCGCTCGCGCCGCTGATTGATTATGAAACATGGCTCCACGCCGCCACCCCCGCCCAACGCGCCGCCGCCGAAGACGAAATCCTCGCACTGCTCGCCACCCCCGACCCCGCCATCCCCACCCCCGCCACAGCCACCACCACCGCTCCCGCCGCCCCCGCCGCCACCATCCTCACCCCCGCCGCGCGCCGCGTCTTCATCGACTGGCTCGGCGTGATCGGCACCGCCAAATCCGCCCCCGCGCTCGCCCTCCTCGCCGCCAATCCCGATTACACCTTCCACGCCGCCCGCTCGCTCGCCACGATTCCCGGCGAGGAAGCCGAAAAAGCCCTCCTCGCCCTCCTCGGCGACCCGCTCCCATGCCCGCCCACCGAAGTCCCCATCCGCGTCGCCGCCGCCAACGCCCTCGGCCAACGCCGCGCGGAAAACGCCGTCAACGCCCTCGCAAACCACTTCGGCGGAAACTATACCACCGCCGTCAGCGCCGCCGCGCGCGACGCCCTCGCAAACATCGGCACCCTCCGCACCCTTGACGTGCTGCGCCCCACGGCCAGCAAGGCACACGGCCCCGGTTTCCCCAGATACTATCCGTATATCCGCGCAAAACACCTCCCGAGTGTCCGCGCCTTCATTGCCGCCTCCGGAAACCACGTCCACCGCGCGCCGCCATCCGAAAAAAACGCCGCCATCGCGCACGTGAAAAACCGCCTCGTCGAAACGCTGAGCGATGCCATCGACCCGCAAGTCAAAATCGAAACCATCCGCGCCCTCTTCGCCTTCGATGCCGAAATAAAGCGCACCGCCACCTCAACCCCCGCCCCCACCGCCGGCCTCTCCCCCTACGACTCCATCCTCATCACCTCAATCTTCACCCCGCCGGACACGGCCTTTTCCGAATCCGCCGTCGCCGCGCTCCTCGCCGACCCCGACCCGCGCCTGCGCGCCGCCATCGCGCGCGGCCTCGCCGCGTCCTCCGACCCGGCGTCCGTGAAACTCCTGCGCGACCAGTTCCCCGCGCTCCCGCCCGACACTCAACTCGCCGCGCTCAACGCCATCGCCTCCAGCCGCAACGCCGCCGCGCTCCCCGTCATCGGACCCGTCCTTGCCGGCGTCGGCGTCAACTCCGCCGAAATCCGTTGCGCCGCAGTGCGCGCCGCCGCCGCCACCGGTGACGCCGGAGTCATCCCCGCCCTCCTCGCCGCCCTCGAAGACGGCGACCCCGCCATCGCCAACGCCGCCCAAAACGCGCTCGAAACCCTCCCCTTGGAAAACGCAAACACCCCTCTTGTTGAACTTTTCGGCCATTCCCTCCCTGCCGATACACACGCGCGCATAATTACAATCCTCGCCGCGCGCCAGTGCCGCGACGCATTCATATTTGCGCTCGCCTCCACCACCGCCGAAGTCCCCGCCCTCCGCGCCGCCGCCTTCGCCGCGCTCGCCCGGCTCGTCCGCCCCGGCGACCTCGCCGACATCCTCGACATCGCCGGCAACATCCGCGCCGCCGCCGACCGCCGCGAGTGGCGGCGCGCCCTCTTCACCGCCGCCGGCGACGCCCCGGCCCCGGCGTCAGCCGCGACGGCACTGTCCGCCGCGATCGCCCGCGCCACCGGCCCCGAACGCGCCGCCCTCATCGGCGCGCTCACCCTCGTGAACGCCCCCGCCGCCACCGACACCCTCCAAACCCTCCTCGCCGCGCCCGACGCCGCCGTCCGCAAGGAAACCCTCCGCGCTCTCTCCGCCGCCCAGACACCGGAAGCCTGCAAACTCCTGCTCGCCGCCGCGCGGAACGGAGCCGCCCCCGACGAGCGCACCCTCGCCCTCATCGGAGCCATCGCCACCTTGGAGAAACTGGACCAGCCCGCCGCCGCCAAAATCGGCGAATACCGCGCCGCCTGGCCCCTCGCCACCCGCGACGAAGAACGCCAAGCCATCATCGCCGCCGTGAAAAAAATCCGCGCCCCGTCCGCGACCGCCTTCCTAAAAGAAATCGCGCCCGCCGACAAATAATCTGTCTGTCCGATTGACAGGCGGATTGCAAAAACACCTCCACCCGACAAATCACGCGAGGACAATTCAAACCGCCTCGCACCATCCGGCTCTTTCTCTTTCCTCCTTATCTTTCCCCTCTCTCTCTTCGCTGCCACGCCGCATGACCCTTCCAAAGGGAGCAAGAGGAAAGATAAAGAAGAAAGAGAAAGAACCGGCCCCTGCGAGGCGCCCATGACTTGACCGTAAATCCACACATCCCGAAAACCCATGCACTCCCCGTCCCAAAATCCACTCGATACTCCCCCCTGCGATGTCGCCGCCATTGACCGGCGCACCTTCGTGAAAACGGCCTCCACCGCCGCGCTCGGCCTGGCCGTTGGCGGCGCGGGCTTGCGCTCCGCCACCGCCACCGCGCCCACCGCCGCCGCCATCGGACGCCGCCGCCGCTACGCCATCGTCGGCTGCGGCAGCCGGCACCGCATGTATTTCAACGCCATCCTCAAAAACTACCGCCACGTCGCCGAACTCGTCGGCGTGTGCGACATGAACGAAGGCCGCGCCAAAAACGCGCAAAAACTCGCCGCCGACGCCGGCGTCACGATCAAAGCCTGGTATCCCACCGCGCCCAACCCGCCCGTGCCGGACTTCGACCGCGTCATCCCGGAATTTGAAGCCATGATCCGGGAAACCCGCCCCGACATCATCATCGTCACCACGGTGGACGCCGCGCACGACCTCTACCTGGTCCGCGCGATGGAACTCGGCTGCGACACCATCACGGAAAAACCGATGACCATCACGGCGGAAAAATGCCAGCGCATCCTCGACACGCAAAAACGCACCGGGAAAAAAGTCCGCGTCACCTTCAACTACCGCTACTCCCCGCCGCGCACCCAAGTGAAAGACATCCTCATGTCCGGCGAAATCGGCGAAATCCTCTCCGTCGATTTCCAATGGCTGCTCAACACCCGCCACGGCACCGACTACTTCCGCCGCTGGCACAGCAACAAAAAAAACTCCGGCGGCCTCATGCTCCACAAAGCCACGCACCACTTCGACCTCGTCAACTGGTGGCTCAGCGCCTCGCCCGTCTCGGTCGCCGCCGTCGGCAAACGCGAATTCTACACCCCCGCAATGATCCGGCGCATGGGCCTGAGCGGCCCCCACGAACGCTGCATGACCTGCCCCGAAGGAAACCAATGCGGCTTCCACATCGACCTGCCCGGCACCCCCGGCCTGCGCGCCCTCTACCTCGACAACGAAAACCACGACGGCTACCAGCGCGACCGCTGCGTATTCCGGCCCGACATCGACATCGAAGACACCATGAACGTCATCGTGAACTACGACACCGGCCCCACGCTCAACTACACGCTCAACGCCTTCAACGCATGGGAAGGCTACCAAATCGCCTTCAACGGCACCCAAGGCCGGCTCGAACACTCCATCGTCGAACAAATTTATGTGAACGGCGCCGACGGCGACGCCGCGCAAGGCGCGATCAAAGCCGGCGGCACGAAAACCCGCGTCATACCGCTCCGCGGCGAGGCGCGCGACCACACCCCGTGGACCGGCGCCGGCAGCCACGGCGGCGGCGACGTTGTCATGCTCGACGACATCTTCCTGCCCAATCCCCCCGCCGACAAATACCAGCGCGATTCCGACGAACGCGGCGGCGCGGCCTCCATCCTCATCGGCGCGGCGGCCAACATCAGCTTCGAGACCGGGAAAACCGTCCGGATCGCCGACATGGTGAAAGGCTTCAACCGCCCCGACTACCCCCCGATGCCCTCGCGCACAGGCGCGGTGCCCATGCCGCGCCGCCTCGCCGGCAACGTCCTCGACCGCCGCCCGTCCAAGTCGAAAGCCTAACCTGACCGGCCCCTATTTGCGAACCGAACAGCTCCTCCGCCCAAAACGCCAGCGCGGCTGGAATTCTATCACGCCATCTTATACCCTTTGTGAATGGAAATCACACAATGGAAGCCGTTAAAGGTAGGGCGAGGCGTCCCGCCGAGCCGTATGATACCATTTATGAATAAAATCGGCATTTTATGACTTGCGATTACGCGTCTGCCCGCCAAG
>JAIRTK010000458.1 GCA_031254955.1 Opitutaceae bacterium | reverse complement strand
GGGGGGGGGGGGCCCCGGGGGCGGGGGGGGGGGGGGCGGGGGGGGGGGGGGTGGGGCGGCCCGCCGGCGGTGCCGGGGGGGGGGCGGGTTTGATTTCGGCGGCGAGGGCGATGAGGCGGTCGGTGGCGCCGGGGTCGCGGTTGAGGAGCACGTCTTCGACGTGGTGGCGGAGGGCGGGGTCGAGGGCGTCGTAGTTGCCGAGCATGCCGGCGTTGACGATGGCCATGTCGAGGCCGGCGCGGATGGCGTGATACAGGAAGACGGTGTGGATGGCTTCGCGGACGGGGTTGTTGCCGCGAAAGGAGAAGGAGACGTTGGAGACGCCGCCGGAGACTTTGGCGCGCGGCAGCGTTTTTTTGATGAGGCGCGTGGCTTCGAAGAATGCGAGGGCGTAGTTGTTGTGTTCTTCGATGCCGGTGGCGACGGTGAGGATGTTGGGGTCGAAGATGATGTCTTCGGGCGGGAAGTGGGCGCGCGTGGTGAGGAGTGCGTAGGCGCGGGTGCAGATGCGGACTTTGTCGTCGCGGGTGGCGGCCTGGCCGTTTTCATCGAAGGCCATCACGATGGCGGCGGCTCCGTAGCGGCGCAGGAGGCGGGCGCGGCGGAGGAATTCGGCTTCGCCGTCTTTGAGCGAGATGGAGTTCACGATGCCTTTGCCTTGGAGGCATTGGAGGCCGGCTTCGAGGACGCTCCATTTCGAGGAGTCGAGCATCACGGGGACGCGGGTGATGTCGGGTTCGGCGGCGATGAGGTTGAGGAATTTGACCATGGTGGCCTCGCCGTCGATGAGGGCTTCGTCCACGTTGATGTCGATGAGGTTGGCGCCGTTTTCGACTTGCTGGCGGGCGATTTCGATGGCGGCGGGCCAGTCGCCGGTCTTGATGGCTTTGGCGAACCGGGGCGAGCCGGTGATGTTGGTGCGTTCGCCGATGAGGAGAAAGTTGCTGGCGGCGGAGAGCGCCGGGGTGTCGGCGGCGGAGGTGGTGTTGGTGGTGGTGTCGGTCACGGGTGGTCGGGCGCGGGTGGTCGGGCGCGTGGCGTTTTTTAATCGCGAATGAACGCGGGGGGGCGCGAATAGGGGCGAGGGATTCGCGGCGTGTTGTTATTTGTGTCTGTTCGCATTCATTCGCGGTTGGTTTGTTTTCATCCAAGCGTGAGCGGTTCCAGGCCGCTGAGGCGGAGTTCGGTGTGCGGGGGCGGGAGCGTTCGCGGGGGGAGTCCGCGAACGGCTTCGGCGATGGCTTGGATGTGCGCGGGCGTGGAGCCGCAGCAGCCGCCGACCATGTTGACGAGGCCGGCTTCGGCAAACTGGCGGAGGACGCGCGCCATGTCGGAGGGCGTCTCGTCGTAGCCGCCGAGGGCATTGGGCAGCCCGGCGTTCGGGTAGCAGGTGACGGGGCATTCGGCGATGCGGGCCAGTTCCTCGACGAACGGGCGCATGGCCGCGCCGCCGAGGGCGCAATTGATGCCGACGCTGAAGGGGCGGACGTGGCGCACGCTGTTGTAAAACGCCTCGGGCGTCTGGCCGGAAAGCGTGCGTCCGGAGGCGTCGGTGATGGTGACGCTGAGCATCACGGGCAGGCGCGGCGGGGGAGGCGCGGCGGTCGCGGGATCGGGTTCGCCGAACACGGTTTCGATGGCGAAGAGCGCGGCTTTGGCGTTGAGGGTGTCGAAAATGGTCTCGACCAGCAGCGCGTCCACGCCGGGCGCGCCGTCGGTGTCGGGCGCGGGCGCGACGAGCGCGCGGACTTGCTGCGCATAGGCGGCGACGACTTGCGCCCAGGTGACGGCGCGGTGGTCGGGGCGGTTGATGTCGGGCGACATCGAGAGCGTGCGGTTGAGCGGGCCGATGGCGCCGGCGACGAAGCAGCGGCGTCCGGGCGTGGCGGCTTCGGCGGCGCGGGCGGCGCGGCGGGCGGCGGCGGCGGCGGCGGCATTGAGTTCGGGCACGAGCGCCTCCAGGTGATAATCGGCCTGCGAAATGGCGGTGGAGTTGAAGGTGTTGGTCTCCACGATGTCGGCCCCGGCCTCGAAATACGCGGCGTGGATGCTTTCGATGACATCGGGCCGCGTGATGCCGAGGAGGTCGTTGTTGCCCTGAAGGTCGCGCGGGTGGGCGGCGAAACGTCCTCCCGCCCCGCCGCGAAAATCCGCCTCCGCGAGTTTGCGGTTTTGCACCATCGAGCCCATCGCGCCGTCGAGGATGGCGATGCGTCCGGCGAAAAGCGCGCGGAGCGCGGCAAAGGATGGCGACTCGGCGGGCGGTGCATCGGCGGGCGGTGCATCGGCGGGCGACGCATCGGCGGGCGACGCATGGGCGGGCGACGCATCGGCGGGCGGCGGGAAGGAAACGGCGGCGGAGGCGGACATGGGCGATGTTGCGTGCGGTGCGGATTGCGAAAAGCGGAAATCCAAGGCGAAAACCAACCCGGCAACAAAATGAAAATGCCGCCGAAGGCAATATTCATATCATCAAATAATGATATGATGATGCCCTTTCGGCCCGGCACCGGCGCCCATTGGGTTTTCATTTGATTTTCAGCCTGTTGCGAATCGGCCCGCAAAAACGCATTGCCTTTCCGTCCGCCGCCGCCCCAAAGTGCGCGGCTGTTAGCTGTTCTTTGCACCTTCTTGGGCAACGGGAAAAGCCGTGAAAACCGGCTACAGTTGCGCTGCGGTAACGCATCAGTCCAGACCTCCGGCCTTGTGCCGCGAATGCACAGGAAAATCCAGTCGGCCCGCCCGGGCCGGCGAAGGTGGAGGCGAGGCAGAGGCGCGCGCTGCGCGCGCAAGGGACCCGTGCCAGACAACCCAGACAGCAAGAGCCGCGAGAAGCGGGACGCCTTTCCGCGTTCCGGCTCCGTCATCTTGCCGCCTGATGCCTGGCACGCGCCCCTTGCGCGACGACAGCCGCGCCCCGGCACATGCGGAGTCCGAACATCCGACCCAAGACGCTCACGCGTCCGGCGCGAAATTTTTGCGCGCGCCGGCTCGCGAAAACTTCATCGCAAAAATGAAGCGTGAGAGCAGCCCGTCGCATCGAACCCGGCGCGCGCGCGTCCGCCGGACGGATTGGTTTTCCAGATGATGTTTTGTCCTGGAAAAACCCGCCGCCCGCCGCCGCCCGCGCCACCGTCAGCGAGGCCCGTCTGCTCTTGCCTTAACCCAAGAGAGACTGACCCGACCCATGACACCCACACACTCGCTGCCCCGCCACGCGGGACGGCTTTTTGCCATCGCGCTCGCCGGCTTCGCCGCGAACGCCCTCACCGCCATCGCGCCCGCGCAGGCTGTCCCCGCGCCCTTCGTTTCCGGCGTGACGAGCATCAGCGCGTCCGACGAGACCATCCAACTTGGCCGCTACACCGTCTCGGCCTCGCGCACCCCGCAGGACCCGCTCTATACGCCTAACAGCGTGACGCTCGTGTCCCTCGACGACCTCAAGCTCGCGCAAGTCCCCGACCTGCGCTCCGCCCTCGCGCAAATCCCCGGCGTGAGCGTCGGCAACAGCGGCCCCGCCGGCGGCCAGTCCTCTGTGTTTATTCGCGGCGCGGCCAACGACCACACCCTCTTCATCGTGGACGGCGTGCGCATGAACGACCGCGCCGCCACCTACCTCAATTACCTCGGCGGCGCCGGTCTCGGCGGCCTTGGTCGCATGGAAATCCTTCGCGGCCCGCAAAGCACCCTCTACGGCTCCTCCGCGCTCGGCGGCGTCATTCTCATCGACACCCCGCGCGGCTGTGGCGCCCCCGCCGGCTTCGTTGCCGCCGAATACGGCTCGTTTGAAACCCTCGCCGCCGGCGCCGCCGTCTCCGGCGGCACGCAAGTCCTCGGCTACAGCGCCTCGCTCAACCGCTTCCAAACCGCCAACGACCTGCCCGAAAACGATTTTAAACACTGGGCCTACACCGCCCGCCTCGAATACGCCCCGTTTGCCGACAACTCCGTCCTCGTCGGCGCCACCTTCCGTGCCGACAACGGCGAATATCAGGAACCCGGCGCGAATCCCGGCACCGTCGATTCAGACAACTACCTCGGCACCCTCTATGCCCAATACCGCCCGTTCGATAACCTTACCTCGCGCCTCACCCTCGCCTATCACGAACGCCACTACGGATGGGAACCGGTCATCATCACCGGTTGGGAAACCTCCAGCACCCAATACAACAAACGCCAAATCCTCGACTGGCAGAACACTTGGGCCATCGTGCCCCGCGTCGAACTCGTCGCGGGCGCCAACTATGAGCACTCCAACTTCGTCAACAATGGCGAGTCGAAGAAAGACGACATCTACGCCGGCTACCTCTCCGCCAGTGCCCGCCCCGCCGACAACCTTGTCCTCACCGCCGGCCTCCGCTACGACGAATTTGATTCCGTAGGCACCGCCGTCACTTGGCGCGCCGGTCTTGCCCTCCTCCCCCGCAAAGACATCAAAATCCACGCCTCCTACGGCACCGGCTTCAACGCCCCCAGCCCTTCCGACATCTACGGCGTCCCCTCGTGGGGCACCACCGACAACCTCAACCTCAAGGCTGAAAAATCCAAGGGTTGGGATCTCGGCATCGAACGCCAGTTCCTCGACGGACGTATCATCGCCGACATCACCTACTTTGAAAACCGCTTCAAGCAACTCATCGACTACTATGATCCCACCCCCTTGGACTGGAGTTCCCCCGACGCCTACTACATCAACATAAATCACGCCAAGACCAGCGGCTTTGAAATCTCTGCTCTCGCCAAAATCACCGACGACATCACCGTCCGCGTCGCCTACACCGGCCTCGAAGCCAAGAACACCGACACCCACGCCCGCCTCGCCCGCCGCCCACGCCACACTGCCGACCTTGATGCCCGCTGGCAGGCCCCCGCCAGCCTGGCCCTGCGCGGCCTGACTGTCGGCGCCGGCCTCCACATCGTCTCCGACCGCGTCAACGACAACTACGGCGGCCCCCGCATCGAAGATTACACCACCGCCCGCGTCTTCGCCAGCTACACGCTCGGCAACCCGACGAACCTTACCTTCAAGGTGCGCGTCGAAAACGCCCTCGACGAAGACTACGCCGAAGTCCCCGGCTACCCCACCCTCCCTCTCGGCGTCTTTGCCGGCATCGAATGGAAATTCTGATGCCCGGCGAACCCCGCAACGCGCCGCCGCCTCATGGAGCGCGGCGATGGCTGGCCGCTTTGGATGGGCCGCTCTGTCGGCCC
>JAIRTK010000453.1 GCA_031254955.1 Opitutaceae bacterium | reverse complement strand
CCCCCCGGCGGCGGCATGGACTACTAAGCCCGCCGGCCCGCGTATCCTGAAAACCGATACGAACAAGAAAGCCCGCGCCACCCTCAAAGCGCCACCATTCCCGGTGGCGCTTTTTTATTTATCTTCGGGCTTAATACCCCGCAGCTTGCTGCGGTTGTTTTTTTCAACGGAATCCGTTGCAGTGAATTTCAATACCCCGCCCCTTGGGACGGGGATTTTTATTTTGAGGAGAAAGAAAAAAAGGAATGAGGAAAGAGAACGAAGAACGAGGGACAGGCGCCTCCTGTTGCACCCGTTGCACGAAGGGAAAAGACGATTGCCGAAGCGACCCCGCAAGCGATTCCCACTTGCCCCGCCGCGTCGCGCTGGCAGCATCGCCCCTTCCATGAGCGACAGCAGCATCCACGATATTTCCCACGACCAGCACGCCGTGCGCCGGCAAAAACTCGCCGACCTCCGCGCCGCCGGCATCGACCCGTTTCGCGCCAGCGTCGCGCAGACCCATTTTTCCGCCGCCGCCAAGGCCGCCTACACGGACGGCCAGGACAACACCGTCACCGTCTCCGTCGCCGGGCGCCTCGTCACCATCCGCGACATGGGCAAAAGCCAGTTTGTCAAGCTCCTCGACCAGCAGGGCCAGATTCAACTCTACCTGAAAAAAGACGTGGTCGGCGAGGACGCCTATGCCGCCTTCAAAAAACTCGACCTCGGCGACTTCATCGGCGCGACCGGCACGCTCTTCAAAACCAAGACCGGCGAGATCACCGTGCGCGTCCACGCCTTCACGCTGGTCTCGAAAGCCCTGCGCCCGCTGCCCGAAAAATGGCACGGCCTCAGCGACCCCGAGCAGGTTTACCGCCAGCGCTACCTCGACCTCATCGTAAACCCCGAGTCGCGCCGCCGCCTCCTGCTGCGCTCGCGCATCATCTCGCACATCCGCCGCTTCCTTGAGTCGCGCGACTTTCTCGAAGTCGAGACCCCCACCCTGCAAAACATCGCCGGCGGCGCGGCCGCGCGCCCGTTCACCACGCGCCACAACGCCCTCGGCATCGACTTCGTGCTGCGCATCTCGCTCGAACTTTACCTCAAACGCATGCTCGTCGGCGGCTGCGACCGCGTCTTCGAAATCGGCCGCAATTTCCGCAACGAAGGCATCTCGCGCCGCCACAACCCCGAGTTCACCATGCTCGAAGTTTATCAGGCCTACAGCGACTACCGCGGCATGATGACGCTCGTGCGCGACCTCCTCCAGTCGCTCTGCCGCGACGTGCTCGGCGCCATGAAAATCAAGCACGCCGACAGCGGCCAGGAAATCGACTTCGGCGGCGAATGGCGCGAAGTGCGTTACAAGGAACTCATCAAGGAGGCCACCGGCGACCCCGACTGGTTCGCGCGCACGAAGGCCGAAAAACTCGCCGGCGCCGAAAAACTCGGCTGCGCGGTGCTCCCGGACTGGGAGGAATTTGAAATCACCAACGAAATCTTCTCCAAAAAAATCGAACCCTCGCTCATCCAGCCGACCTTTGTCACCCACCTGCCGAAGGAACTGTGCCCGCTGGCCAAAATCTCGCTCGACGACCCCGGCACCCTCGACGTTTTCGAGCTGACCATCGGCGGCATGGAAATCGCGCCCGCCTACTCCGAGCAAAACGACCCCGACGCGCAACGCCGCATGTTCGAGGCGCAGGCCGGCGGGGAAAAACAAAACATCGACCAGGACTTCCTCCTCGCGCTCGAACACGGCATGCCCCCCGCCGGCGGCATGGGCATCGGCATCGACCGCCTCTGCATCCTCCTGACCGGCGCGGAAAGCATCCGCGACGTGATCCTGTATCCGCAGTTGCGGACAAAAGCTGCGAACGAAGAAATTAAGAATTAATAATTAAAAATTAAGAAGCGGTGCGTTGCGCGCCCGCCAGAGCGGCTTCGCCCTGGTTAAACAATGGAAGCAGGAAGCATGTATTAAGGATGTTTTGTCTTGGCGCGGGAGCGCCGGCTTGAACTTCTTAATTTTTAATTCCTAATTCTTAATTTCCGCCCATGCCTTGGTATTTCTACCTCGCCCTCAAGCAACTCTTCCCGACCGGACGACGCTGGCGCGTGCGCGTGACCTTCTTCACCGCGGTCTCGCTCCTGGGCGTGGCCGCCGGCGTGTGGCTGCTCATCGCCGCCACCGGCGTGATGGGCGGCTTCGGGCACAAATACGGCGGCATCATGCGCGACACGCAGGGCGACATCCAAGTGCGCGGCCACGAACTCATCCGCGACATCGCCGCCACGCAGGCCCTCATCGACGCCACCCCCGGCGTGCTCGCCTCCACGCCATTCGCCGAAGGCCTCGTGATGGTGCACTACGAAAACCGCCCCGCCTTCCCCGCCATCCAAGGCATTGATGTCAACCAAGTCGGCCGCGTCATCCCGCTCACCCAATACCTCGCCGCCGGCTCGCTCGACGACCTCGACGACGACACCGTCATCCTCGGCGCCGAACTCGCCCGCGTGCTCGGCGTCGGCGTCGGCGGCAAACTCCAAGTCGTCACCCCGCTCTTCCTCCAAAAAATCGGCGAAGACGAAATCCTCCTGCCCGCCGAACTTGCCGTCGCCGGCATCCTCGAAATCGGCCACCAGCAACTCGACAAATCCATCGCCATCGTGACGCTCCGCCGCATGCAGGACCTCTACGGCCTCGGCCCCGGCGCGCACGGCTTCTCGGTCAAACTCGCCCCCGGCGCGGACCTCTTCCAGACCACCGCCGCCATCAACGACCGGCTCCCGCCCGCCGCCCGCGTCCGCGCGCTCACCTGGATGGAGGCCAACGACGGCTTCCTCTTCTCCCTCCGCCTCGAAAAGATGATGATCATGCTCATCACCTCCTTCATCGTGCTCAACGCGATGTTCCTCGTGACCGCGCTCCTGCTCATCGCCGTCGTGCGCAAGACCCGCGAGATCGGCCTCCTCGGCGCGCTCGGCGCGCCGCCGCGCCAGACCGCCGCCTGCTTTTGCATCCAAGGCTTTCTCGTCGGCGTCCTCGGCACCGCGCTCGGCCTCGCGCTCGGCTTCCTCACCCTCGGCAACATCGACGGCATCTTCAAATTTGTCGGCTTCATCACCGGCCAGTCCGGCACGCTCATCGAAATGTATCAATTCATCCAAGTCCCGGCCCACATCACACCCGGCGAAGTCGCGGGCATCAGCGCCTATGCCATCGTGATGGCGACGCTCGCCGGCCTCATCGCCGCCTGGCGCGCCGCCCGCCTCGACCCCGTGGAAGCCATGCGCAGCGAATAACCGCCCGCCCCCCCACGCCCAAAACCAAAAGGCAAGCAACAAGTGACAAATAACCCCCCCCCCCCCCCCCGCCCCCCCCCCCCCCCCCCCCCCGCCGCCCCCCCCCCCCCCGCGGCCCCCCCCCCCC
>JAIRTK010000448.1 GCA_031254955.1 Opitutaceae bacterium | reverse complement strand
GGGGGGGGGGGGCGCCCGGCCGGCCCGCGCGCTCACCCCCGGGCGGGGGGGCCCGCCTCGCCCTACCTGAAGAGTAGTTTTCATTGGGAATGGGTATAAGAATTGATAAATGGAGCAGGCGCGCCGGTTTCACAGGAAGCGTTTTTGGGACAAAGTTCCGCGCACCCAGCGGCATCCGCAAAAGGCATTTTGTAATCCATTAGGTTACAAAATGCCTTTTGCGGATGCGGGCGATTCCATGAATAACGCGGGCTAAATTCCCCGCAGCGCCTCGCCCAGCAGCAGCACGGCGAGCGCCTGGCCGTAGGGCATCGGGCAGATGGGGATGGTTCTATAATGATCGAGATCCAGGCCCATCGGCGTGCCAAACGACACGTTTTGAAGCGTGCCGTCCTGGGTGATGTTGCGAATCACCGCCTCCAGCGCGCGTTTGCCGCATTCACGGAACCGCGCGGGCAGATAGCCCAGTCTCACGCCTTTTAATATACCGTAGCCGAAGCCGGCGGTCGCCGACGCCTCCTCGTAGGAGCCGGGGTCGTCGAGCAGCGTGTGCCACAGGCCGCCCGGCGATTGCAGGCGCTCCAGCGCCTCCGCCTGCGCGCGCAGGGTGGAGACGAGATAGTCGCGCACGCCGGCGGACGGTTTGGCCATTTCAATAAAATCCACCACGCCGGCGGTGAACCAGCAGTTGCCCCGCGCCCAGCGGGCGGCGGCGAAATTCGTGCGGTCGGCGAAGGTCCACCCGTGAAACCAAAGCCCCGTGCCGCGATCAAACAGGTATTTGATATGTATAAGAAATTGCCGGACGGCCTCCTCCATATAATCGGCCCGCCGGCGAAGGGCGCCCATCTTGGCGAGAAAGAGCACGGTCATATACAACGTGTCCGCCCAGAGCTGGCCGGTGTTGCTGTGGCCGGTGGTGTCGTGCTGGAGGCCGCCGTCCTCGGTGCGCGCCATGTCGCGCATGACCCATTCCGCCCAGTCGTCGCATGCCTTCAGCCAGTGCGCGCCGCCCGTGATTTCGCACAAGTGCGCGAGGCACAGCATGGGCGCGGTGGTGTTGACATTGCGCTCCGGCAGGCCCGCCTTCAGGCGCCGTTCATACCAGCCTTTCATATAGTCCAGCAACGCGGCGTCCCCCGATTGCTCGTAGCGCTTGAACAGGCCGTATAATCCGACGCCTTGCGGCCACTCCCAACTGTCAAAGGCGACAATGTCGATGGGACACTGCTCCTGGCTGGTGTCGGTTTGCAATTCAGTCATGCGCCGGATGGTCCTGGCGGTGAGGTCGTGGAGGGATGGTGTTTCGAGCATGAAAATGGGCTGGTTTTTGTTCATTATGGAGGCGCGGAGGGTGAAAAAAGGTTCTTTGTCCGGCTATCCACGGATTGCTCCGATTAACATGGATTTTTCCGTGAATGATAATCCGTGGCAATCCGCGTGAGCCGTGGATTCCGCGGGCAGTTTAATGGTTTGTTTTTATAACCGCGAAATTCGCCAAGGGGCGCGAAATTCGTGAGGGGGCGTGGTATTTCGCGCGTTTTTGTGTCCTTTCGCGGCTGGATTAATGGTTTGTTTTTATTGGATAGGAGGAAGTGAAGAGAGGCAAAGAATATATTTATGGTTTTCCCGTTCAAAATAGAGGTTGGTGGTTTAATTCAGGCTTTTAATCAGGGCCTCGTATTCGTCGGCCTCGGAGGGGGTGAGGTTTTCGTCCACCCAGATGGCCAGTCCGCGCGGGTCGAGTTTGCGCGCCAGCTCGGCGGCTTCGTTTTTCGGCGTGATGACCAGCACCGGTTTTCCCGCCTCCTGCAAGCCGCGCAGCAGGTCGAGTTTCGCAAGGGCGGAGGGCGTGCCCGCGCCCGGCGAGTATTGCACGGTGTGTATCCAGTCCTGCCGGCCAAGTGTCTCCGCGTGGCGGGCGGCCTGCGGGCCGTCGAGATGAAAGCAGATCCGCCCGGCGTGTTCCGCCTGACGCTGGAGGGAGGGCAGGCAGATTTCCGCAAAATCGTCGGGGCCGACCAGCGCCATGAAATCGCACGTGGGCACCACGTAGGCCTCGTCCGACCAAGGACTCATCTGGTTGAGATAACCGGCGCCGCGTTCGAGGATGGTGTCGAGGATGCGGGCATACATGGGCGCCCACGCGTCGGCGATTTGCATCGCGGCGGTTTTCACGGCTTCGCGGGTGTCGTCCATGATGTCCATGCAGAGCAGCGTGGGGCTGCGCATGTTGACGAGCACGTCGATCGCGCCGCCCATGTCGGGCAGGCAGACGAGGTAGCGTCCGCGCGCGTCGTCGGCGGCGCGGGCGAGCAGGGCGAGGACGAGGCGGAACCATTGGTTGCCGGGGTCGAATGGGAACACCGGCGGCGGTGTCCAGCCTTCGATGATCGGGGTGTTCCAGGCGGTTTGTTCCTCCTCGGAAAGGTGGAGCGGCGCGCCGAGAAACGCGGCGGGGGCCTCGGGGCCGATATCGACGCGCACCCACGGCAGCAATTCGCCGAGGCGGCGGGTGTTTTCGAGTTGGCCGCGCAGGGCGCGCAGCCATGCTTCCGGGTTGTCGAAGAAGCGGAAGCCGCGGCCTCGGTAGCCATCGTCGTGGAGGCGCGAGGCGGCGAGCATGAGGGGGCGGTCGGCGCGGAAGCGCCACCAGTCCTCCCAGCGCGAGGCAATTTCGGGAAACGCGGGGCAGTATTCGAGCGGCTGGCGGCTGACGGCGGAAAGCCGGGTTTTCCAGCGGGCGTGGCGGGTGGCGTCGGGGGACATGGTTTTATTTAACAGAAGGCAACAAAGGAAACAAAGAGGGGTTGTTTGATTTTTATAACCGCGAAAATCGCCAAAGGGCGCGAAATTTATGAGCGGGTTGGTGTTTTGTGTTTTTTCGCGGTTGGATTATTCATGGTTGTTTTTCTGGAGTAGAGGCGGGCGGCGGCGAGGAGGGCCAGCGCGGCTGCGCACCATGGCGAAAGCGCGCCGCCGCCGTTGTTGTCACCACGGGTGTTGCCGACGCGGTAGGGGGCGGCGGCGTTTCTGATCGTGACGGTGAAGTCGGCGCTGGTGACGGTGCCGGAATGGTTGGTGATGACCACGCGATAGGCGCCGCTTTGCTCAAGGATGGCGGCGCCGAGGTTGAGCGTGGGGCGGGTCGCTCCGGGAAGGGGGTTGTAGGCGGCGCCTTTTTTCTTTTGCCACTGGTAGCGCAGGACAGGGTCGCCGGTGGCGGAGACGAGGAGGGTGACGTTTTCGCCGAGTTGCCAGTCGTAGGTGATGCCGGTCCAATCCGGATCCTGGCCGGCCACGGGGAGGATGGGGCGGAGAATCATCGGCGGCACCGGGGCGCCGATGGTGATGCGGCGGGGGTTGGAGACGGCGATGGCGCCGTCGGGGAGGGTGGCTTCGAGGGTGTAGGCGCCGGAGAGGTTTTGGCGGGCGTAGGGGATGGTGAGCGAGGGGGCGGTGGCGTCGTCAATGGGGCGGTGGTCGCGGCGCCACTGGTAGGCGGCGGCGGTGGCGCCGGAGAGGGTGGAGGTGAGGGTGAAGCTGAGGCCGTCGGTGAGGTGGCCTTCGGTGCCGGTGATGGTGAGGGTGGCGGGGGGCGCGGAGTGGGCGGAGGCGGCGCCGGCGGTGTTGCCGGCGACGCCGGAGGGGGCGTCGAGGAGGGTGTCGAGGCCGGCGGCGGGGGCGAGGTGGTAGGGGTAGCCGGGGACGTAGTCGGCGGTGTTGGATTCGAGGGAGAGGGGGAGGCCGTCGAGGAGGTTTTCGCGTCCGCGGGTGTGGGCGTTGCTGGCGGTGCTGCTGGCGGCGTAGGGGAAGAGGGGGGAGGCAATGAGGTTGCGTTCGACGAGGAGCTGGGCGTCGGTGTCGGCGAGGTTGGCGGTGGTGGAGCCGCTGGCGGTGGTGGCGAAGGTGTTGTTGTAGAGGTGGACGCGGGCGTTGGTGGCGAGGGTGGCGCGGGAGGCGTCGTGAAAGGTGTTGTGGTGCAGGGTGATGCCGGCTGGGTCGGCGAGGCCGGCGGCGCCGGTGGCGAGGGCGTGGCGGGTGCCGGTGTTGGTGGTGAAGTAGAGTTCGGAGTAGGCGAGGGTGATGTTGTCGGAGAGGGAGTCGATGGTGGCGAGGGGGCCGCCGGTGGCGGCAAAGAGGGTGAGGTGTTCGAGGTGGATGTCGGTGGCGGCGGTGATGGCGAGGGCGGTGGCGGGGTTGGCGAGGGTGAGGCCGCGGACGATGATGTTGCTGGCGGCGGGGCCGATTTGGAGTTGGCCGTCGAGGGTGGCGCCGGCGTCGAGGCCTTGGAGGGTTTTGTCGGAGGAGAGGACGAGGGGGCCGCCGGCGAGGGTGATGACGCCGCGAAGGGTGAGGGTGGCGGGGGTGTCGAGGGCGGCGTAGGCGCGGAGGTCGGTTTCGTTGGTGACGAGGATGGCGGGGGTGTCGCCGCCGCCGGTGGCGGCGAGGGCGGCGCCGTCGGCGCGGGGCGCGGGGACGGGGGCGGGGATGATGGCGAGTTCGACGGTGGCGCTGGTATCGGAGACGGGGCCGGCGCCGATGTCGTTGGTGGCGGTGACGCGGTAGAAGCCGGCGTCTGCGGTGGTGAGGGTGGCGAGGGTGAGGGTATCGGAGTTCGTGCCGACGGCGGCCCAGGCGGTGAGGCCGTCGGGGGATTTTTCCCATTGGTAGGTGATGGGTTGGAGGCCGGAGGCGAGGATGGAGAAGGTGACGGTGTCGCCGGCGGCGGCGACGCGGGGGAGGGGTTGTTCCATGATGTAGGCGGAGGGGGGGCGGATGAGGAGCGTGCCGGTGGCCTCGCCGTGGTAGCCGGGGGCGGTGATTTGGGCGGTGACGGGGTAGGCGCCGAGTTCGGTGGGGGCGGTGGTGGTGCGTTCTTCGCCGTAGAAGATGATGGTGGAGAGGCCGGCGGGGGTGGTGGTGAGGGTGACGGGTTTGGGGGCGCCGTCGTAGGCTTGGATGAGGTTGGAGAGGGTGATGGCGGCGGGGGCGGGGGTGGCGATGGTGTCAACGTTCCATGTGTCGCCGGGGCCGAGGGTGACTTGGGTGGTGGTGGTGGCGGCGGGGGTGTCGAGTTGGACGACGACGCTGTCGGGGGCGTTGCGTTGGATGCGGACGCGGGCGGCGAGGTCGGTGGCGGGGGTGGAGCCGTCGTTGGGGAGGAGGACGGTGACGAAGCTGACGGGGACGCCGGCGCGGAGGGTGGAGCGGGCGTAGGTGGCGTAGGGGTTGGCGCCCATCCAGAGGGGGGAGGGCGGGCGAGTGGAGCCGAAGTCGCGTCCGGGGGCTTTTTCCATGACGACGAGGAGGCGGTCGGCGGAGCGGGTGAGGGTGCGGGTGTTGAAGAAGCCGGTGGCGTCGAACACGCCGGGGGCGACTTGCGCGGGGGCGACGCCGGCGTCGAGTTGCCAGACGGGGCCGGCGTGGCGTCCGTCGGCGGCGGTGTCGGGGAGGAGGGTGTCGTGGATGACGAGGGTGCCGTCGTCGAGTTGGACGAGGCGGCGGGTGAGGCGGGTGGAGAGGGTGAAGTAGCCGTCGATGGTGAGGGAGCCGTAGCGGGCGGCGGTGGCGGTTTCGACTTTGGCGTCGGCGGTGGCGGGTGTGAAGGGCTGGAGCCAGGCGGTGGCGCCGTTGGAGCGTTCGCCGGCGCCGTCGTAGTAGTCTTCGCGGTAGGCGAGGATGGAGTCGTCGGGGTTGTGGCTGTTGGGGATGGTGGGCAGGTCCACTTTCCACCAGAATTTGACGTAGGGGTGCTCGGAGGGGAGGACACTCATGTTTTTGCGCTGGGCGGCGGGGAGTCTGAGGAAAGTGGACTGGTTGTTGGTGATTTGCGGGGCGATGGTGAAGCTCAAGGCGGTGTTGGGGGTGCCGGTGGGGCCGGCGGTGGTGGTGGCGCTGGCACCGGAGGGCCAGCCGGTGGGGTCGGTGAGGGGGAGGAGTTGGGTTTCGGTGCCGTCGGCGGCGACGAGGCGCCAGTCGCTGAGCCAGGCGGTGCCGCTGGTGGTGGAGTTATGCTGTTCGAAGCGCCAGAGGGGCTGGTCGATGATGTGGCGGCCACCGGCGCCGTAGAGGGGGCTGGCGGTGTCGGTGATTTCGGAGAGGCGGGCGGTGGGGATGGCGGCTTCATACCAGGTGTTGTTTTCGGGGTAGCCGCGCCAGGGGAAGGGGAGGCTGGCGGGGTTGATGAGGACCATGCTGGCGTGGTCGCTGGCGCGGTTGTTGTAGCCGAGGCCGTAGAGGAAGAGGGTGTTGTTGTATTGGTGGGAGGTGATGGAGGCGATTTGTTCGATGTGGCTGTGCCAGCCGTGGGAAAACACTTCGGCGAGGGTGAAGGGGGCGCCGGAGTCGCGGGAGGGGGCGAGGATGATTTTGTCGGTTTCGGCGGGGCTGAGGGCGGTGGCGCGGGTTTGGAGGAGGGAGGCGGCGGGGGGCTGGACGGGTTCGATGGCGAGGTCGCCCCATTCGTCGGCGTAGGTCATGAGGAGGAGGTTGAGGGGTTCGCGGACGGTGCCGTTGCGGATGAGGCGCCAGCAGGTGTTGGCGGCCCAGCGGAAGGTGGGGTCGGCGTAGGTTTTGGCGGCCCATTCGAAGCAGGCGGGCCAGTTGTCGAGGTGAGGGAGGGGGGTGCCGTTGCCGTCGTCGCCGTAGTGGGGCATGGCGCCGCCGCCGGAGAGTTGGTCGCGCCAGCGGGTGAGCATGGCGCGGGTGCCGGGGTGGGCGAGGTCGGCGCGCATGGCGGTGGCGTCGAGGCCTGGGACGGCGGCGGCGTGGCGGGCGGTGAGGATGGTGTAGGCGAGGAAGGCTTTGTTGTAGTTGAGGGAGTTTTCCTGGGTGTCGTGGCGGGCGGTCCAGTTGGTCCAGTAGGTTTTTATGTAGTCGGTCCAGGCGCCGCCGGCGTCGAGGTCGGGCCAGAGGGCGAGGGCGCGGGTGGTGCCGGCGGCGGAGAAGGCGCCGACGTTGTTGTCGGAGGTGTCGCCGGGGCCGAGGCTGGAGCGGGCCATTTCCTTGAGGTCGGCGATGAGGGCGGCGTCGAAGGCGGGGTTGAGGGTGGCGTAGTCGTTTTCGATGAGGATGGCGCAGGCTTCGGCGAAGGAGAAGCGGGCTTGAAAGCCGATGTCGAAGCGGGCGGCGGGGGCGAGGGCGCGTTGGTTGCGGAGGGCGCGGAGGATGTAGAAGGCGCGGTCGGCGCAGGCCGGCTCGGTCTTGCCGCCGAGGAGCCAGAGGCGGGCGGCGGTGGCGGCGGCGTGGAAGAGGCGGTCGTTGGTGACGCCGTTGGGGGCCTGGCTGGCGGTGGCGGTGTCGATTTTGGCGTCGGTGTAGTCGGCGGCGAGGGCGGTGTCGGCCCAGCTTTTGATAGTGGGGAGGTAGGTGGTGACGGCGCCGCTGGCGGAGCCGGAGCGGATTTTTTCGATTTGCTCGATGGTGAGGGCGGAGTTGTAGAAGCGGATGTCGGCGAGCCAGCCGTCGAAGCGGCGTCCGTTGTTGGTGCTGTCGTCAAAGTTATGGAAGCCGAAAGACAGATAAGGGTCGGGGGCATCGGCGAGTTGGCCGCGGGCGGTCACGATGTTGGTTTTATTGACGGAGGTTTCAATGGCTTCGTTTCCTTGATAAATGGTGATCTGGCCGGTCTGGCCGCTCCACACGCAGGCGACGAAGACCCATTTGCCGGGCTGGGTGATGGTGGAGTTTACGACGCCGTCGAGGCGGGCGGTCTCGGAGAGGCCGGACGCGTTTTTCACGGAGGTGCTGAAGGATGGCGCGCCGGTGTTCAGGAACAAGAGATTGACCGAGTTACTGCGAAACAGGGTGGTGTATCTGCCGGACTCGGTGAACCCGGAGTCGAGTTTATACCACAGGGTGACGGTGAGTTCGGGGAGTCCGACGAAGTTCGCGCCGCCGAGGGCCTTGGTGATGCCGCCGAGCGGGCTGGCGAGGGCGGGGTCGGTGTTGACGATGGGGGCGCGGCCGTTGCCGGGGTTGGAGGAAAAATCAATCGCGCGTCCCTGTCCGAAGGGGCCGATGCCATCGGCGGTGATGAGGTCGGCGGCGGCGGAGTTGTTGAAGTTGTTATTCACCGTCGCCTTGCGCATATAAAAAGTGAAGTCGGTGAGTTCCGCGGCGAGACCATCCTTGGTGCCGGTGTTGGGGATGGAGGTGCCGCTTTCGATGGGGTCCCAGCGGACGGAGGGGAGGGGGAGGGCGATGTCGTCGGCGGTGGCGGTGATGGTGACGGCGGAGGCGAGGAGGGCGAGTGCGAGGGCGCGGATGGCGGGGGCGCGGGCGGCGGGAGCGGCGGGAGTGGCGGGAGTGGCGGGAGCGAGGGCGACGGGCGGGAGGGCGGATGGGAGGACGGAGGTGTTCATGGGAGGTGGTTGGGTTGGGTGTTTGAGCGTGAGATCGTGGTGTTTGAGCGGAGGAAGGGGGCGTTTGAGTTTAAGTTTGGGAGAGGGCGGGGGCGGGGGGTGGCTCTTCAGGTGGAGGCTGTGCCTTTTTTCTTTCTTCTTTCCGGTTTCTTCTGGCGCTTTCGCGCGGCGGGGGCGGGGGGAGGGGGGGGAGAGGAAAGAGAAAGAGAAAGAGGAAAGAGGAAAGAGGCGGTATGGGCGGGAGGGGAGGGTGGGAGGCTCGCGTTTCATAATGGGGGGCGCGGGCGGCGGGTCAGAGGGTGATGTCGTAGGAGAGGATGAGGCTCATCGGGATGCCGGGGCGGAGGCCGGACATGTATTTTTGGTTGAGGAGGTTTCGGACGTTGAGGCTCGCGCCGTGGCGGGTTTTGCCGGTGCGCCAGCCGTAGCCGAAGCCGCCTTCGACGAGGATGTAGGCGGGGTTTTCAAAGTAATAGCGGTCGTAGGTGCGTCCGCCGATGTCGTTGTAGCGGGAGTCGTAGGGGGCTTTGTATTTGCTGTTGCCGAAGACGGAGGCGGTGCCGGCGTTGTTGCTCACGATCTGCTCGCCGATGTAGCGGGCGCCGAGGCGGAAATTCATGCCTTTGAGGGGGCCTTGGCCGACTTTGTAGGTGAGGGCGAGGCTGCCCAGCCACTTGGGCGTGGCGTCAGGGGGGACATTGAGGAGGTATTGCTCGGTGGGGTTTTGGACGCGGGTGAAGGAGACTTCGTTGTAGCAGAGGGCGAAGATGATGCTGAGGGCGGGCGTGGGGCGGGCGTTGAGGTCGAGTTCGACGCCGCGGGTGTTGATGTCGTTGGTGTAGGAGAAGCCGTTGGAGGTGTCGCCGAAGTAGCTCGGGAGCCGGGTGTAGCCGTCGTCGTCGAGGGCGACGCGGGGGACTTTGGTTTTGTCGGTGTCGAACCAGGTGAGGGTGAAGTTGAGGCGTTGGTCGAAGAGGGCGGCTTTGAGGCCGATTTCGTAGCCGGCGCCGCGCTGGGCGGGGAGGGGGTTGTGGTAAAAGTCGCGGTTGGCGCCGTCGGTGCGGCTGGTGGGGTTGAAGGATTCGCTGTAGTTTACGTAGAGGGAGAGCGCGGGGGTGAGTTTGTAGAGGAGGCCGCTTTGGAAGGTGTCGGCGCGGTCGCCGGGGTAGCGGACTTGGGTGCCGGGGGCGTATATGGCGGGGACGGCCTGATTGAAGTCGTAGGCGATCTGGAGATGGTTGATGAGGGTGATGGACATTTCATCGTGGCGTCCGCCGACGAAGGCGATGAGGCGGTTGCCAAAGAGGGAAATCCGTTCGGAGAGCATGATGCCTTTGGTGATTCGCTGTTGTTCGGTCCAGAGTTGGTCATGGTTCCATTTTTCGGTGTTGAAGAAGTCGAAGGCGTAGTCGAAGGAGGGGTTGGTGAAGCTCCAGTCGCCCCAGAAGGAGTCGTTGAGGGTGACGGCGCCGTTCCATGTTTTCCAGGTGGCGGGGTTGCCGGGCAATTGGGTGGCGTCGGAGGGATCGCGGACGACGGAGCGGCGGGTGCGCCCGGTGTTGTCCGAGATGGAATAGTCGGCGGTGAGGAGGAGTTTGTGGGCGAGGGGGCCGGTGTTGAACTGGGCGAGGAGGTCGGCTTGGACGCTGGTCTGCGTGAGGCGGTTGCGCTCGATTTGCGGGATGGTGACGCCGCCGAGGGTGCCGCCGTTGGCGCCGGCTCCGCGGGAGAGATAATAGTAGATGGAGCCGCCGTAGGGTCCCATGCCGGTGAGTCTCATGATGGTGCCGCTGGCGGGGTCGTAGATGTCGCGGTAATTGCCGGCGCCCTGGCTGCGGAGGATGTCTTGGTTGCGTTGGATGCGTCCGGCGAGGACGCGCAGGGAGAGCCAGCGGGAAAACTGGTGGGTGAGATTGGCGTCGAGCTGGGTGAATTCCATCTCGGTGCTGGCGCCCCGCCCGGAGGAGTTCAGGTTTTGATATTGTTGGAAGAGGCCGGAGCCGAAGTAGCCGATGATGGCGTCCTTGGCTGTGATGCCGCCGGAGGCGTCGGGCAGCTCGACTTCGGCCTGCACGAAGGGCATGGAGCCGGCCATCTGCGCCTGATTGCGATACCAGACGTAATCGAGGTGGTAGCTGAACGTGGTCTTGGGGCCGATTTTCCACGTGGTGGCGTTGTAGAAGTTTTTCCGGCGGTAATGGGTGAAGTCTTGAAGGTATTGCCCGCTTTCCTCGACGGAGTAGGCGAAGCGGGTGAAGAGGGTGCGCTTGGTGACGGGGGTGTTGAGGTCGAGGGCGACGCGGTAGAAGTCGTCGGTGCCGGCGGCGAGGCGGATGCGGGCGAAGGGTTTGGCGGTGGGATTTTTGGTGACGATGTTGCGCAGGCCGGAGGGTTCGGTGGCGCCGTAGATGGCGGCGTTGGGGCCACGGACGATTTCGATGCGGTCCACGGCGACGGGGCCGTAGATGCCGTCGGACTTCAGGCCGTTGCGGTAGGTGCCGGTGCCGTAGGAGCGGATGCCGCGGACGTTGAAGGCGTCGGTGCCGCCGTTGTTGTTGACGATGAAACCGGAGGTGTAGGCGGTGACTTCGGCGAGATCGAGGAGGAAGAAGTCCTCCAGAAACTCGCTGGTGATGGCCTGCACGGAGATGGGCACCTCCATGATGGGCGCGGCGTAGCGGGTGCCGGTGGCGCCTTCGGCGGCCATGTAGCCGGTGGTTTTCGCGGAGTTGACCTCAAAGGGGGAGAGGATGACGATTTCCTCGTCGGGCGGCGGGGCGGACGGGGCGCGCTGGGCGGGAGCGGAGACGCCGGCGGCGGCGGCGAGCAAGACGGCGAGGGCGATTGTTGTGTGCGGAGGTTTCATCGGTGTCGGGGGGCGAATGGGTTCGGGTTTTTAATCGCGGAGGCGTTGAGGGATGGGAGGCGTTGAGGGATGGGGACGTTGAGGAAGAGGTGTTGAGGGAAGGAGGGGAGATTGGTTTGTGGGCTGATGTCGTTTCACTCGACGCCGTGTTTCCGTGCTTCCGTGCTTCCGCGATTTTGAGATTAGATTAAAGGTTTGT
>JAIRTK010000149.1 GCA_031254955.1 Opitutaceae bacterium | reverse complement strand
AGCCGGGAAAATTTCCAAGACCTCCAAACCAGGGATCGCCAAACCGGGCGGATTCCCTCATTGTTCAGTCCGGATTTAGTTTCATATTCAAACTATGGAGACAAGCGAAGCGGCATCTTCGCGAAACCCACGGTACTGTCGCCAAAAAGTTGCCAGAAATGATGTTTTTTGCTTCCTACCCTTGCAATAATTATCTGCTTTCTTCACGTTCTAAACCATTAACCATCAACTAAGTCCGCTGATACGAGCGCCTTATTCGTGAAGACAGTGCGGGCATTCTTGCCCGCGATGACGTGGCAAACGCGGACAGGAATGTCCGCGCTCCTGTTGGTGTCCCGCGCCGTTTCAGCGGGGCACAATACGCCCCGAAAAGGCGATGGTCGCTGCGGGCGCTATGCGCGCGCTTGGAAGCTTTATACAAGTCGCATATGCTGTATGCAAGCTTATTTTCAATTAATTACGGGTTTATATGATGGTTTCAAACCGGTGCTCCGGCACGCAAAACGCAGGCAGAAAAGGACGCGACGCAGGCGACGGCAAGGGTAAATGATAAAAATTAATGATTCGTCATCAATAGAGCGTAAAGAATCACGCCTATAAACATCCGCTTCCCCCCAAGGGGCACATCCGAGGACGAGGTTTCCGGTTCCTCGCTATTTTGTAATGGTTTGTTTGTTTTCAAGACACTCTTTTGTAGGGGTGTCGCTTGCGACGCCCGGCTTGATAACCGTGCTCCAGCAAAGGCCGTGAGCCAGCAAAGGCCGTGCGCCAGCAACGGGCTTCGCAAGCGAAGCCCCTACATGGCTCTGCTTCTAAAGTGGCATGCTCACTGGGAAAGGGTATAATCCCGCCCCCCAAAAAAAAGAAAAACCGAAGGGGAAAAGACCGCAACGATGGCCGCGCCGGCGCGGCGCTCCGGTGCTTTTCGCCAGCCGGCTCAGCGCACCTGCAACGTGTCGCCCTCGTAAACCAGGCCGAGCGCGGGAATCTCGACCGCCTTGCGCGCGCCCTCTTTTTTCACGCGCCCGGCGATCCACGCATCGTGCCCGCAATCGCGGGCCGCGGCGGCCACGGCGTCGGCAATGCCCGGAGCGACATAGGCGGCAAAGCCGATGCCTTGGTTGAAGGTGCCATACATCTCGCGCAAGGAAATGGGGCCGGCCTCGGCGAGGAATTGGAAAAGCGCGGGGGCCGGGCGGGGCGCGGTGATCTCGTAAACGAAGGGTTCCTCCAGCCGCATGAGCTTGCGCCAGCCGTGGCCGGTCACGTGGGCGACATAGTTGAGCTTGAGGCCGCGTTGCTGGCAGGCGCGCACGAAGTCCACGTAGATGACCGAAGGGGCCAGCAGCGCCTCGCCCAAAGTCCGCGCGTCGCCGTGGCCGATGGGCGTGAGGTAGCCTTGCGGGAGGCGGGCGGCGATTTTCCGGCAGAGCGTGAGGCCGTTGGTCTGCACGCCGGAGGAGGCGAGAAAGAGGATGGCGTCGCCCTCGCGCACCTCGCCGGTGATGCGGAGCGTTTTTGGGGAGATTTTGCCGATGGCGGAGCCGGCGAGCACGAGCGCGCCGGGGGCCACGATGTCGCGCAGCGTGGGCGTCTCGCCGCCGCCCCAGACCGCGCCGGCGCGGCGGCAGCCCTCGGCAAAGCCCTCCACGAGCGCGCGGGCGCGGGCTTCGTCGGCGAACCACGCGGAATCGCCAACGGCGGCGTGCATGGCGACGGAAATGGGCAGCGCCCCGCAAGTGACGAGGTCGTTGACGATGGTGGCGACGGTGTCGATGGCGATTTCGCGATAGAGGCACTTGCCGCCGCCCTTTGCGCCGCCGGTGGCCGCGTAATAGGCGTCGGCGACGAGGTTCTTGGTGCCCAGTCCCTCCTCGACATGGGCGAGAAAATGATCGGCGGCCTCGATGAGATAGGCGCTTTCTCCGCGCGTGGCCGCTGGCTCGGCATAGCCGTGCGGGGCGAGCAGTCCGGCGGTGGCGCGCGCGGCGCGCTGGCAGGCGCGCTTGAACGCGTCGAGTTGGTCGTAGCTGACACCGGAAGATTCGTAGGAAAGCGACATGCGAGGAATGGAGGCGACTGTAGAAGAAAGAACGGAGCATGGGGAAGCGTGGATTTAAGGCGTCGCCTGACATCAAAGAGCGGTTCCAGACGGCGGCATCCCTGCCGGGACTCCTTTTTCCTTTCCCTTGTTAACCCAGGCGCCACGGAGGCCACTTCACCCGTGACGGACGGCACGGAGGCCGTCCCTCCAAAAGGATCAATCTCATTCGGATGTGGCATTATGCGCTGCGGCGTAGTGCAGGCGCGTGTAACATCAGTGAGTAACTGAAGTTACGCGCAGCCTCTGTCGTAAGGCAGACTTCCAAGTCTGCTTCAAAGCGAGCCTTCGGCCCGTCAGCAGGTTGGGTTCCGCGCGAAGCGAGAAGCCTGACAAGAGGAAAGATAAAGAATAAAGAGGAAAGATTCCGGCGGTGACACAACCTTGAGTCCCTCTCCTTCATCCTCTCCGCGCCTCCGCGTCTCTGCGCGAAAACAATCCTCCGCTCCGCCCTCTGTGTCCTCCGTGCCTCCGTGGTTAAAAAAAGAAAAATCTTAAATAAGGAATAAGCTCTTACTCGTTCACTTCATCGTCCGCTTCATCGTTCATCGTTCTCGTTTTCGTTCTCATTCTCTTTCTCGTTTTCGTTCTCTTTTCTGAAATTCGGAAGGTTTCGAGAACGAGAACGAAAGCGAGAACGAGAACGATGAAGTGAATGATGCCATTGCCAATGTCCGTCTTGGCGGCGCACACTCGGCCTCCCATGTCACGCGAGATGTGCTACCGTTGCTTCTGGCCGAAGGCGCTCTGCTGGTGTCCGTCGATTGTGCCGATGGAAACCCGCACGCGTTTCGCGTTGCTCATGCACCCAAAGGAATTCAAGGAGGAAAAAGCCGGCACGGGACGGCTCACGCACCTCTGCCTCGCGAACAGCGAAATCCACATGGGCATCGGCTTCGACGACCACGCAGCCGTGCAGGCGCTCATCCATGACCCGCGGCTGTTCCCCGTGCTGCTTTATCCCGGAGCGTCCGCCATCAACCTGTCCGCACCTGCGCCAGCACCCGCATCCGTGCCCGCGCTCGCTCCTGCTGTGCTCGCGGGCCGGAGACTGCTCGTGTTTCTGCTCGATGCCACCTGGTCGTGCGCGCGCAAGATGCTCCGCCTCTCTCCCTCGCTGCAACGCCTGCCGCGCATCATGTTCACGCCGTCCGCGCCGAGCCGCTTCGTGATCAAGCAACAGCCGCAGGCCGGCTGCCTGTCCACGCTTGAGGCGACGCATGAATTGCTGCTGGCGCTGGAACGCGCCGGGCTTGACGCGTATCCGCGTCCGGAACAACTGCCCGGACTGTTCCAACGCATGCAGGATTACCAGATCCGTTGCGCCAGCGATCCGACGCGCGGAGGTTATCGCCGCCGCGCCTACAGCGCGGTCGCCGCGCGCCAGCCGTCGCGCAGGCGGCAGTTCCTGAAAACGCCAGGCCGCGCGCCCCCGTAAGGCCTGCCCTTGCTCCAGACCGCAAGCCCTCCGCCTCCGTAGTGCCTGACCTCGCGCCAGGCCGCGCCAGCAAAACAACGCTCCGGGAGACCGGAATATTCCATCGCCGGACACACGCCCGCGGTCCGACACACGCCCGCGGCCCGACACAAAGCCGCGCCCTACAACAACCCCGCCAGCGCGCGATTCTTGCTGAGGACGAAGACGCGGCGGACCTCGGCAAATGCGTCGATCAACTCCACCGGCGAACCCGCGCGCGGGAACACCATCGCCAGCTCGCCGCCGTCAAACTCCACCTCGGCCGTGACACCCTCCACGCGCAGCGTGCAACAACGGCAGTCCGACGGATAATCCACCGACAGCCGCGCCGCCTCGCACACTGCGCCGCCGCACACCGCGCCGCCGGTCGCCTCATCGCCGGACTCCTCGTCGCCGGACTCGCCCTCGACACCGGATTCATCCTCGTCGAGACCCTCCACCGCGTCGATGACCGACTCGACCGACGCGCCCTTTTTCAAGCCGAAAACAATGCGCTCAAACATGCCCGCGAACAACGCGTCAAACGCCGCCGTCCGCGCCACGTCCGCCCCGCGCAGGCCGCGCAGCGTGCGCGTGAGCACCCATTCATCGGGCGCGCCCTCGTCGAGCGAGTAGTCCCATTCGAGCGTGAAATCGCGCGCCGACAACACGGCGGACGGGCTGGCCACGTCGAGCGAAAG
>JAIRTK010000144.1 GCA_031254955.1 Opitutaceae bacterium | reverse complement strand
CGCCCTCGCCCACCGCCCATTGGCGGAAGGCGCGCAACTCCACCAGCGAGCCTACGAGCAGCAGGCCGTCGCCGGGTTGCAGCGTCTCGATGCCGGAAGGGTTGATGATGCGCGCGTCGCCGCGCTGGATGCCGGCGATGCGCACGCCCGTTTGGCGCGCGACTTGGAGACCCGCCAGCGTCTGCCCGGTGCGCGGGCTTCGCGCAGGCATGGTGAAGGTTTCCAGCACCGCGCCGCCAAGTTCGTCCGCGTCATCCTCCGGGCGCGCCGGCGGCGTGTCGCTGGCGGAGAGAAACCCCGTCGTCGCCGCGAGCTGCGCTTCGCGCCCGATGAGCAGCAGCTTGTCCCCGGGAAACAACCGCACGCTCGCGCCCGTCATCGCGACGGCGCGTTCGTTGCGCTCGATTTCCAGGATCGAGCAGCCGAACCGCGCCGGAATCGCCAGCTCGGTGAGGCTTTGGCCCGCGTAGCGCGCCCCGTCGGGCACCACGCATTCCCCAAGCTCAAGCTGCCAGGTTTCCAGATTCTGCCCCATCGCCGCGCGCGCCTCGGCGCGGACTTGCGACAGCTCGCGCGAATCCTCGGCCAGCACTTCCTGCACCGACGATTCCCATCTGCTGTGCCAGTAGATGAGTTTTTTGGAGAAAAACACGATCACGAACAAGGTGCCCGCCGCCATGATGCCCCAGCCCCAGCCGGGCAGCGACTGGATCGGCAGGATCGCATAAAACCAATACGCCAGCCCGAGCAGCGCGATGGCTTTCAGCGCCGTCCGGATGACCCTCGCCGGCACGCCGCGCGAACCCGCGCCGCCCAGGTGCTCCGAGAGGATGAGCGCCATCGCCGAGACATTGCGCCACACCGCCACCGTCGGGATGAGCACGATGGTCGCCAGCACCGACCAGAAGACATAATCGAGCACCCGGTAATCCGGCGCCTGTTTCGACAACCACGCGCCCACCACGGATTCCTCCAGCGCCCCCAGGATGCGGACCGAGAAAATCAGCATCCCCGAGATGAACAGCATCTCGATCGCGACCCGCGCGAGCGGGCCGCGCACATACGCCCACGCCTGCACCGGCGCCGGGCGCGCCTGGAGTTGCTGGAGCCAGCCGTGATAGGCGTTGATGGCGCGCTTCACCGGGCGCGGCTCGATCCAGTCCACGAAACGCAGGATCGGCTCGGCGTAGCGGTTGAGAATCGGCGTGGCCAGCACCGTGAGAATCGAAAGCCCCACGGCCAGCGGATAAAACTCCACCGGCAGGATCGCCGCCGTGATGCCCGCCTGCGCGATGATGAACGTGAACTCGCCCAGCGGCGTGAGCAGCAGCCCGCCGCGCCGCGCCTGCCGTGGCGGCACGCCCACCAGCATCAGCGCAAACCCGCAGGCGATCGGGCGCACCAGCAGCGAAAACGAGCCGAGCAGCAGCACCTGCAACCACACCGATTCGAGCATCTTCATGTCGATGATCATGCCGATGGACACGAAGAACACGCTGCTGAACATATGGCGGATGCCCGCGAAGTTTTTCTCCACCGCGATCTTTTGCTTGATCTCCGCCACCACCGCGCCGAACAAAAACGCCCCCAGCGTCAACGAGTAGCCCGCCTTCACGGTGAAAAACGCCAGCACCAGCAACAGGCCCACCACCATGATGGTTTGCAATTCCGGGTCGCCCTTCGCCTCCAGCCGGCGCAGCAGCCGCGGCATCAACAGCAGCCCCGCCACCAGCAGCAACGCCACAAACGCGCCCAGCATCGCCAGCACCACCCCCACCCCGTTGCCGCTGCTCGCGTGCGTCTGCGCGCCCAGCGCCGTGATCATGAGCACCGCCACCACGTCCTCCACCACCGTGACCGCCAGCGCCATCTGCGCCGTGCGGTCGTGGTTGAGCTTCAACTCGCCCATGATCTTGGAAATCACCGCCGAGCTGGACACCATGAACATCGCCGCGACGAACAAGCTTTGCATCGTCGACCATTCGAGCGCGTTGCCGAGCAGCAACGTGAAATTGAGCATGAAAAACGCCCCCAACGCCGTCGCGCCCAACGTCGCCAGCCCCATCTTCACCAACCGCGAAATGCTCAACTCCAGCCCGATCGCAAACATCACGAACACCAACCCCACCTCGGAAAGCGCCTTGATGCGCTCCTCCTCCGCGATCAACGAAAACGGCGGCGAATGCGGCCCGATCACGATGCCCGCGACCAGATAGCCCACGATCACCGACAGCCCGAGCCGTTTGCAGATGATCCCGGCCGCGCCCGCCGCGACCAGCAGCGTGCCCAAATCCTTGATGAGTGTGATGCCTTCACTGTCCATAAAATGCGTTCCCCAGTGGTGTGTCAGTGCCCGCCGGAGAAAGGCCGTCGCCCGCTCCTCGCGGGGACGCCTCTCTCCGGCGCCCCCGTTACCTCAAGCCAGCGCCCGAAACTTGCAATGTCATTCGACGCGCCGATCACGAGCAACACGTCGCCGGCATGCAACACCGTCCCCCCGCCGGGATTCACCAGCCTCGCGCCCGCCCGCCCGCGGACGCCGACAATCTGCACACGATGGCGCTGCGCCGGCGAAAGCTCGCGCAACGTCCGCCCCCCCGCGCCGCTCCCCGCCGGCACCGCAAGCACCTCCATGCGCACCTCGTCCAACTCCCCCCTCGCCGCGCCGCCCGCCGCACTCATGAGAAACCGCCGCCCCTGTTCCAATTGCTGCTTCGACCCGATGAGCAACACCCTGTCGAGCGGAAACAACGCCATCTCCGGCCTCGGATGCAAAATCGCGCACCCCTGCCGCTCGACCCCCGCCACCATGCACCCAAACCTCCCCCGCAAATCCAACTCCGCGATACTCCTCCCCCCGCACTCGGCGAGATCCGGCAACGTGCAACTCACCATGTGCACATCCCACTCCTCATGAGCGACCAGCCACGGCGCCACCGTCTCCAACCTGGCCGAAGCACCCTGCACCACCGAGTGCCACCCCGCCTCCATCTCGCTATGCCAGCGCACCAGCCGGCGACGCAGCAACACAAACGCCAGCAACCCCGGCGCCAGACTGCCCAACATCACCCACCGCGCCGCCGGCCCCGCGGGCAGCACCATCGAAAGCCACGCGCACATCGCGATCCCCACAGCCGCCTTGAACACCATCTCCACCACCGGCCTCAACCGCGCCGCGCGCGGCGCGCCCCTCACCGCCGCCTGCGCATAAAGCAGACACAACGCCGACACATTGCGCCACAACGCCACCAACGGCCCCACCACGACCACCACCATCACCAACCAAAACAACATCGTCGAAGCATGCGGAAACGGCCAGTCCCTATCCAGCCACTGCTCCACGAACTGGTGCAACGGCACCGAAAACACCAACAACCCGCTCACCAACAGCACCTGCGCCAGCACCTGCACGATGCGCCTCTTGCTCACCTGCCACAACGCGCTCTTGCGCTCCTGCGCCCTAAGCGCCTCGATGCGCGCGCAATAATAATCCTGCCACGCCGACAACCAACGCGGACACCACCGAAGCACCGCGCCGCTCACCCGCTCCGCATTCCGCGTCAACCACGGCGCCGCCAACGTCGTCACCAACGCCACCCCCACAATCATCGGATAAAACCGCTCCGGCAGCACCTGCGCCGCCACGCCCGCCTGCGCGATGACAAACGAAAACTCCCCCAACGGCGTCAACATCAACCCCGTCCGCAACGCCCCCCCGAACGTCCCCCCCGTCACCGCCAACGCCACGGCCACACCCGCCACCCGCGCCACGACCGCCACCGCCGCCACCACCAAAATCAACCACCACTCATCCGCCACCAACCGCAAATCGATCGACAACCCGACCGCCACGAAAAACACCGCCGTAAACACATCCCGCATCCCCTCCATCGTCCGCTCCACCCGCGCGCGATACGGCGTCTCCGCCACAATCAAGCCCAGCAAAAACGCCCCCAACGCCAGCGAATACCCCGAGTGCAACGCCACCACCGCCAACCCGAACAACAACCCCGTCACCGCCAGCGCCGGCAACTCCTCGCCCGCCTCCCTGCCCAACTTCCGCAACAACCACGGCACGAACAACAACCCGCCCGCCCCCGCCAACGCCACAAACGCCCCCAACCTCCCCAACGTGCCCCCCACCCGCGCCCCCGGCGCCACCCCCGGCGCCACGCCCGGCAACGCATCCGGCACCGCGTCCGGCAGCCCCCCCATGCCCGCTATCACCCCCGACAACGTCAACATCACCACCGCCACCACATCCTCCAACGCCGTCATGTCCAACGCCGTCCGCGCCGCCCGCTCATGCCCGCACCCCGCCTCCCGCACAATCTTGCCCACGATCACCGAAGACGACACCATCAACATCGCCGCCAGAAAAATCCCCTCCACCGGCGAAAACCCGATCACCGCCGCCGCCAGCCGCGTCACATAATAAACCGCCGCCGCCCCCGCGGACACCGCCAGCAACAACGCCGCCCCGCTCCTCCTCAACCGCCGGATGCTCAACCGAAGCCCAAGCCCGAACATCAGAAACACAAGCCCCATCTGCCCGAGCGTCTCGATATGCGCCGCATCGCGCACCGGCCCGCCCGGCGGCACATGAGGCCCTAGGACGATCCCCGCAACCAAGTAGCCCGCAATCACCGACAACCCGATGCGCTGGCAAATCCACCCCGCGACCACCGCGCACAGCAGAATCAAAGCCAGATTTTGGATAAAATGAACATCCTCCATGACAACCATCACAACAACTCCCCAAACCCAAAAAACGTCAAGCCGCCTCCCCCCCTCTCTCTAAATCGTTCTCTTTCTCGTTCTCTTTCTCGTCCTCGCCCCCATCCCCGAAACACGCCGAATGAAAAAAACGAAACCAATTAAGAGTAACCGAAGTTACGCGCTGCGCAAGGCCCGCCCTTGCGCCAACCCCTGCGCAACCCCAGTTATCCCCTTTCCCAGTGAACAGGACCCTTTAGAAGCAGAGCCATGTAGGGGCTTCGCTTGCGAAGCCCGTTGCTGGTACACGGCCTTTACTGGTGCGCGGTTATCAAGAGCCGGACATCGCAAGCGACGCCCCTACAAAAGATTCGCAAAAAGTATTATTCCGTCGCATGGGAAACGCTCATTTGGCGCGGAAGCGCCGGTAGGGAGGCCTCTCCGAGGCCTCCGCCACCACGCTCCGATTGCCCTCCCATCTCCCCCCTCCCATCGCCCATCTCCCCCCTCCCGCCTCCCACCCCAACCTCATGCCCTTGCCCCATCTTTCCGCATCCACGCCCCTACACGCCCCTCCACGTCCCTTCACGCCCCTTCCCCCCGCCCCCGCCCCTCTGCTCTTTGCAAGAGTGCGCTTGACATTGGTTGTGCGGGGCGGTGCATTAACCGGCTTTTCCAAAAACAGTCTCCGTAAAAGTTAATCACATGGCTCTCAAAATCCGTCTTTCCCGCATCGGCGCCACTCACAACCCGATTTACCACGTGGTCGTGGCCGAAGCCCGTTCACGTCGTGATGGCGCGGCGGTCGAAATTCTCGGCACCTATGCGCCCCGCTCGAAGAAGGAGCAACTTTCCCTCGATGTCGCCCGCGCCGAATACTGGCTGTCCAAGGGCGCGCTCCCGACCGATACCGCCAAGGGCCTCATCAAAAAAGCCCGCAAAAACGCCCCCGCCGTCCCCGCCCCCGCTCCCGCTCCCGCCGCTGCCGCCGAGCCTGCCCCTGCTCCCGAGCCTGCCGTGGCCGAAGCCTGAGTTTCGCGCCACGCGCCACGCGCCATCGCGTGCGTTTCCCCTGCCCCCCTCCCCCGGATGCCTCGCGTCCGGGGGTTTTGTTTTCCGGGATGCCCGGCAACGCTCATGGGGGCGGGCGGAAAATACATGGTCTCGTTGCTTGAAAGGGATTTCCATTTCTGGTTCATTCGTCCCCATCCGCTTATGAAAAAAACCAAGAAATCCAAATCCGCCTCTCCCGTGGTCGAGTTGCTCGACCTCGTTCTCGCCGACTCCTACTCGCTGATGGCGCTCACGCATAGCGCGCACTGGAACGTCGAAGGCCCGAACTTCTTCTCGCTGCACACGGCGTTTGAGGAGCAATACCAAGATCTCTTCACCGCCGTGGACGAACTGGCCGAGCGCATCCGTTTTCTCAAGGCCTATGCCATCGGCGGCCTGGGGCGTTTCGCCAAGGTGTCCGGCTTGCAGGAGCCTTCCGGCCCTCTTTCGGCCCGCGACTACGTGACCAGCCTGCTTGCGGCCCACGAAAAAACCATCAAGGACTTTGCCGCCTTGCGCGACGCCGCCGGCGAGGCCGGGGACGCCGAGACGCAGGACATGGCCATCGCCCGCCTCCAGTGGCACCAGAAGATCGTCTGGATGCTCAAAAGCTGGATGAAATAATCCGGACGCCGAGGCGGGCGGGGCGGACGGTCAACTCCCCCGGCTTCATCCTTCGCCGGCAAAATCCCGCGCACGAAAACGGCGCGGGATTTTTTGCGCCGGGGCGGCGGGCGCCACGCACTCCCATGTCCAAGCCCTGTGACGGCGCGGGACCGGCGAAAAGTGTCCGAGGTCCAGGCTCATCCTTCTTGGAAAACCGCCCTGCAAACTGTCCGATGCCAAAAGGAGTTCCCCGCCGCGTTTCATGTGTTTGGATAAGACGCATTCCGAACCCTTTTCGCCCTTGCCAAGCCAAGGCGGGGCGTCTTCCGCCGAGCCGTCGCCGGCCTCCGGCGCCTGCCTTGGCAAGGGCGAAAAAAGTTCGGAATGGGTTATAAGACCAACCGCCCCGTCCGCCCTCGACCTGCTTGCCCAATGAAACCAACTCCCGCCCTGTCCCCGCGCCGTGTCCTCCCCGCGATTTTCCTCGCGCTCTCCGCCGCGTCCATGCCCGCGCCCGCCGCGCAAATGTTTCAGCCGCGCGGCCTCCAGCCCAACCTTGTCCACAACATCGGGCGCCCGCTGCGTTATGCGCCCGACGGACACGACTTCGTCATCGAAAACGGCGGCGAATTTTTTAACCGCCCGCTCTACGGCGGCAACACCGCCTTCCGCGTCGATGCCGGCGACCTGCCCGAGTTTTCCCTCTACCTGCCCGGTCGCGGCGGCAACCTCCGCCTCGGCATCCGCGCGGCGGACGGCTCCGCGAAATGGCTGCACGAAGCCGCCCGCGTCACCGCCCGCTACCGCCCCGGCGAGATGCTTTATGAAATCCGCGACCCGCTCCTCGGCGCGGGTGCCGTGCTGCGCCTCCACGCCATCGCGCTCCACCAGACCGACGGCCTCATCGTGCGCGTCGAGGCGGAAAACCTCGCGCCCGCGCCCGGCGGCGGCCTCGAACTCATCGCGGCCTACGGCGGCCTCAATGGCAAACGCGGCAAACGCGACGGCGACATCGGCACCGAGGCCGTGCCCATCGGCGAATACTTCCAACTCAAACCCGAGGCCTGCTCCGGAAACACCTTCGCGCTCGACGGCCCGCGCTTCACGCTGCGCGCGCCCCCCGCGACCCTCGCCGCGCTGTTCCCCGCCGCCGCGAAGCTCGCGCTGGCCGACGCCGCGCACTGGTCCTCGCCCGCCGCGCTCCTCGCCTCCTCGCCCGCCGGCGCGCCCGCGCCGCGGACCCCGGTCGTCGCCGCCGTGATGCCGCTCGACGGAGCCGCCGCCGCCGCGCCGCTCTTCCTTTGCCTGCAACGTATTCAGGAAACCAATACAGACGCCGCCGCCGCCGCATCCGCCGCCGTCTCCACCGAACTCGCCGATTACGCCGCCGTCACCTCCGCCAGCCGCCCCGGCGCGAAACCCGCGCCCGTGCCCATCCCGCTCGCGCCCGCCTTCGCCGCCGCCGACCTCCCGCGCGTCTTTGACGAGACCGCCGCGCATTTCGCAGCCGTGCGCTCGCAAATCGCGGTCGAGACGCCCGACCCCTTCCTCAATGCCGCCGTCGCCGCCCTCAACATCGGCGCCGACGCCGTCTGGGACGAACCGCAGGGCGCGGTCATGCACGGCGCGATCGCGTGGCGCTCCAGACTCCTCGGCTGGCGCGGCCCCTACGCGATGGACGCGCTCGGCTGGCACGACCGCGCCCGCCGCCATCTCGCCTACTGGGCCACGCGCCAGAACACCGACCCCATCCCCGCCAAACTCCCGCCGCCCGACGAAAACGCCAACCTCGCCCGCAGCGAAGCCGCGCTCCACGGCAACGGCGACATGGCCAACTCGCACTACGACATGAACACCGTCTACATCGACGCCCTCTTCCGCCATTTCCTCTGGACGGGCGACCTCGATTTCGCCCGCGGACTGTGGCCGGTGATCGAACGCCATCTCGCGTGGGAGCGCCGCCTCTTCCGCCGCGAATTCGGCCCCGAAAAACTCCCGCTCTACGAAGCCTACGCGCAAATCTGGGCCAGCGACGATCTCCAGTATCACGGCGGCGGCGTCACCCACGCCTCCGCCTACAACCACTACCACAACGCCCAAGCCGCCCGCCTCGCGCGCCTCCTGGACCGGCGCGACCGCGCCGCGTTTTATGAACGCGAAGCCGCGCTCATCGCCCGCGCCATGCGCGAGTTTCTCTGGATGCCGGACAAAAAAATGTTCGGCGAATTTCGCGATTACCTCGGCCTGCGCCGCCTCCACGAAAGCCCCGCGCTCTGGACCTTTTACCACACGCTCGACGCGAACCTCGTCACGC
>JAIRTK010000335.1 GCA_031254955.1 Opitutaceae bacterium | reverse complement strand
TCGCCAAGTTTCTTCACATGAATCAGATTACATCCTCCACTCTCTTAACACGCCGCAAACCAGAAAGACGTCATATCCATGAAAAAATCAACAATACTCCCCCTAGCCCCTTCGGCTTGGTCTTGCACACTACGACGAGATTTTTGGCTCTGATGTGATTGCAGCAATTCAGAAACAAGAACCCGAGAGGCTGTTCAAAAACTGGCGGGGTGTTATGATTGGTTCCGGTGAAGTGTGGTTTGGCGCGATCAAGTTGAGTGACGGGCAACAGGAGTATTCGTATTTTATCCTCGGCGCAAATCCGGGGAAACATAACGGCAGTTCATAGTTTTGGGCCGGCAGAAGAAATTGACAGGATCAATCGAGCAGAGCCATTTTTTAATAGTCATTTTTAAGGAGCAGATTGAAAATGAATTGATAAGGCTGAAGTTTCACCGCATTTCTTTTTTTTCATGAAAACCGGGGGCTTTCAAGGGGCGGGTTAAAACAGATTGCCGCCCCTTGTGGAGGGGGGCGGAAATACAATTTTTAACCGCGAAAGGACGCGAAGAAGCGCGCAATGCCAAGCCGGGGGGAAACGATGGTTTTTGATAAAGATTCTTTTGGGGGATTTCGCGATTTTTCGCGGTTTTCGTGGTTGATTTGTTCTTAGTTTTTAATTCTTAATTTTTTTAATTTTCTCCCGTCATGCCTTTCCTCATTCCCGACTTGATCAAGCCCTTGCTCGCGCAGCCTGTCGCCGTGATGGGCGGCGGCGTGAGCGGGCGGGCGGTGCTGGCGCTGCTCGGAAAACTCGGCGCGCAAGGCGCGCTCTTCGACGAACACCGGGAGGACGCGCGCCGCGAGTTTACCGAGGCCGACGCGCGCGCGCACCGGCTGGTGGTGTTCAGCCCCGGCTTCGTGCCGGCGCATCCGTGGCTGGAGACCGCGCGCGCGGTTGGCTGCGAATGCCTCGGCGAGCTGGATTTCGCGGCGTTGTTCTGGCGCGGCACCATCATCGCCGTCACCGGCACGAACGGCAAAACCACGTTGACGGAATTTCTCACCCACGCGCTCCAGGGCACGAAGCGCCACGCCGGGGCGACCGGCAATGTCGGCCACCCGTTTTCCGCGCTGGTGGCGGAGCGCGAGGGCGGCGTGTTTGACGAGATCGCGGTGTGCGAGGTGAGTTCGTTCCAGGCGGAGGTGTTCAAGTATTTCCGGGCCGATTCCGCCTTCTGGATCAACATCGCCGAGGACCATCTGGAGCGGCATCCCGGCATGGCCGCGTATTTCGAGGCGAAGTGGCGCTTGTTTGACCGCACGGTCGGCGGCGTGATGCTCGCGGGGTCGTCGGTGCGGCGCTTCGCCGAGTCCTGCGGGCGCGTGCTGCCGCCGGACGCGTGCGTGGAAACCGAGGGCCAGCCGGCGGACGTGCTCCTGCGCGGAACGGTTTTCGAGCACTACCCGCAGCGCGAGAATTTTCTCATGGCCGCCGCCTGGTGGCACCGCGCCGGGCTGCCCGAGAGCGCGCTTTACGAGGCCGCGCGCGGCTTCCGGCCCGCCCGCCACCGGCTCGCGCTCGTGGCGGAGCGCGCGGGCGTGACGTGGTGGAACGACTCGAAGGCGACCAATTTCCACGCCGTCGAGGGCGCGCTCGCCCGCTTCGCCGCGCCGGTGCTGCTCATCGCCGGCGGCAAGTCGAAGGGCGGCGACATCGCGGCCTTCGTGGCCCGCATCGCGCCCCGAGTGCGGCACGCCTTTCTCATCGGCGACACCGCGCCGGCGCTGGCCGCCGCCTGCCGCGCGCGCGGCGTGCCGCACACGCTTTGCGCGACGCTTGCCCAGGCCGTGCGGCGGGCCGCGGAAAATGCGTCCGGGGGAGATGCGGTGTTGCTTAGTCCCGGTTTCGCGAGTTTTGATCTGTTTCACGGTTATCAAGACCGTGGCGACCAGTTCGAGCACCTTGTGCGCGAGTTGCCCGCCCTCTCGACTTCCAACTGAAAACAGAGTATCTTTTCCGATCACACGTCCAACCCGGAGCATTCATGAAAATCCTAAAACTATTCGGTGCCATCGTGGCGGTGCACGCCGCGGTGTTTATTTTCGCCTTTGTCATGCCTGGCTGCCGCTCGTCCGCGCGCACATCGTCCACGCCCCCGCCGGGCGCGGCGCAGCTTCCGCCGCCCGCCGCCGCGCCGGGCGCGGCGCATTACCAGGCGCCGGGCAGTCCCTACGACGGCGGCGCCAGCACCTTCGCCCCGCCGCCGGTGGCCTACTCCGATTTCGGCGTCCCGCCCGCCACCGATTTCGGCGCGCCTCCGCCGCCGCCCCCCGCGCCGCCGTCGTGGACGCCCGCCGAAGTGACCGGCGTGGTGCCGCTTTCCTCCTACACGGTGCTCTCCGGCGACAGCCTGTGGACGATTTCCCGGAAAAAAGGCGTGTCGGTGAACGAAATCAAAGCCGCGAACAACCTCAAGACCAACAATCTCAAAGTCGGCCAGAAGCTCGTCATCCCCGCGAAGCAGGCCGCCGCCGGCGCGACGGCGACGCCCGGCGGGGCCGGCAGGACCGACGGTGCGTTTAACGCCGCGCCCGCGCCGACGACCAGCACCTACACCGTCGTGGCGGGCGATTCGCTCGACCGCATCGCGCGCCGCCACGGCGTCACGGTCGCGAAAATCAAGGAATTGAGCAATCTTACCTCGAACAGCATCGTCATCGGCCAGAAGCTCACGCTGCCCGCGCCGGATTCCACGCATTCCGGCTCCTTTGGCCCTCCGCCGCCCGCCGGAGCGCGCCCCGCCGGCAACGCCCCGACCACGACCCTCACCCACATCGTGCAAGGCGGCGAGACGCTCGGCGGCATCGCGAAAAAATACGGCGTGCCGCAGCGCGAAATCGCCGTGGCCAACCACATCTCCGATCCGCGCCTCCTTCAGGCCGGGCAGGAGCTTGTCATTCCCGGCGTGCCCGCCTCGCCCTTTGAGCAGCCCGCCCCGTCCGCGCAAACCGCCGGCACGCCGCCGCCGACGACGCCGACAACCCCGGCCAGCCCGGTTTCCACAAGCCCGGTGAGTTCGCCGGTGAACAGCAGCCCGATTTCCTCCGCGCCGCTCGACGCCCCGCCGGTCAACGCCATCGAAAGCGCCCCCTCTCCCGTCACTCCGCAAGGCCAGTGATCCCCCTCCCTCCGCCGGCTCCGCATCCCCCCATTCTCTTTGCTCTTTATCTTTCTTCTTTCTTCTTTCCCCTTCTTCTTCCTCTTCCTCTTCTTCTTTATCTTTATCTTTATCTTTCTTCTTTCTCCCCCGTCCGGCTGATTTCCGCGCGGGGCAGGGGCTGAAGGCGGAAGACGGAAGGCGGGAAGACAGAAGCTGGGAGGCGGGAAGCGGGAAGCGGAAAGCGGAATGCGGGAGGCAGAAGGAGAGAAAGAAGAAAGATAAAGAGGAAAGAGAAAGATTTTTGTCACGGACGTTCTCATTCCTCATCCTCGGTTCCCATCCTCATTTCTCGTCCTCATTCCTAACCCTCATTTCTCACTCTCATTCCTCATCCTCATTCCTCACCTTCGTTTCTCACTCTTATTCCTCATCATCGTTTCTCGCCCTCGTTTCGCACCCGCTACTTCGGAACTCTCCGCCTTTCTTCACCCGCCTTTCGCCATCCGCCTTTCACCCCTCCCCGCACCGCCTTTCGCCACCCGCCTTTCACCACCCGTTTTTCTTCACCCGTTTTTCGCCACCCGCATGGCCCGACCGCCCAGCACCTCCGATCCGCTTCCGTCTGAAATTCGTTTCCCACGCACGCATCCCGCGCCCGCGCCGGCGGCGGTCATCGTGGTGTGCGCCATCGCCCTCACGATTCTCGGGCTTACGGTGTTGTTCAGCGCCACCGCCACGGTTTCCAAGACGCCGTTCTTTTATCTCACGAAACAACTCATCGGCGCCGGCCTCGCGATTGTCGTCGGGTTTGCGGTCAGCCGCATCGACCTGGAGTGGGCGCGCGGCCATGTGAAACTCATCGCGGCTGGCGCGCTCGCCTTGCTCGTGCTGGTGCTGATTCCGCACATCGGCATCGCGGTCAACGGCAGCCGCCGCTGGCTGGGCCTCGGCCCGGTGCGCCTGCAAGTCTCCGAGGTTGGCAAGATCGCGATGGTCTTCTGCCTCGCGCACTATCTGGCGATCAACCAGGTCTTCATCGGGCGGTTCAAGCGCGGCTTTCTCATCCCGATGGTGATCGTGGCCTGCACGGGCGGGCTTGTCGCCTTGGAACCCGACTTGGGCACCGCCGCGCTCATCATGGCGGTCGGCGTGCTGATGCTTTTTCTGGCCGGCGTGCGCTGGCGTTATCTCTTCGCGGCGTTCGTCGCGGGCGCGGGGACGTTTTCGCTGATGGTGTGGCTGATGCCAAACCGACTGGGACGCCTTGCCGAGTATATCAACTACGTCTTCCACGGCGCGCCTCCGCCCTACCAGCTTAAACAATCGCTCGCGGCCTTCGCGGTCGGCGGCATGGGCGGCGCCGGGCTTGGCCAAGGCCGCCAGCAGCAGCACTACCTGCCCGAGGCGCACACCGATTTCATTTTCTCGGTCGTCGGCGAGGAACTCGGGCTGTATTTCACCATCGGCGTGGTGGTGCTGTTCATCATCCTGTTCCTCGCGGGCATCGCGCACCTGCGGCGCGCGCCGAACCTGTTTCAATTCCTCCTCGTGAGCGGCGCGCTGCTCCTGCTCTCGATGCAGGCCGTCATCAACCTGGGGGTCGTCACCGGCGTGCTCCCCACCAAGGGCATGTCGCTGCCGTTTGTCAGCGCGGGACTGTCGAACCTGCTGCTCATGGGCGCCATCGTCGGGATTTTCGTGAACACGCAAAGGGCGTGGTCGCGTCCGGCCCTCTCGCCCCGCCGCCGGACCATGAGGGAGGTCGTGCAAACATGAAAAAAACCAGCATGACTCCCCCACCCAATCGTTCTCGTTCTCTTTCTCGTTCTCTTATTCGTTTTCTTTTTCTTTTTCGTTCTCGAAACGTTTCGGCGAACGAAAACGAAAACGAAAACGAAAACGAATAAGAGAAAGAGAACGAGAACGAGAAAGAGAAAGAATAAGAGAACGAGAAAGAGAACGAGAACGAGAACGAGAACGATTAGGGATGCCGCCTTTCCAGCTTTTTTAATGTCCGGAGCAAACACCACCATTCCCACCAAACCCTTCCTCATCGCGTGCGGCGGAACGGGAGGGCACCTTTCGCCCGGCATCGCGCTGGCCGAGGGACTCGTCGCGCGCGGCCACTCCGCCACGCTGTTGATCAGCCGGAAGAAAGTGGACTCGCGCCTCGCGGAAAAATACCCGCACCTGAAATTCCTGCGCGTGCCCGGCTCGCCGCTTTCGCTCAACCCGTTCCGGTTCGCCCGGTTCGTGTGCACCCAGGCGCACGGACTGGCCTATTGCATGAACCTCGTGCGCCGCGAACGCCCCGCCGGCATCGTCGGCTTCGGCGGCTTCACCTCAGCCGGCGCCGTGCTCGCGGGCGCGCTGCTCGGCGTGCCGGTGGCGCTCCACGAGGCCAACCGCGTGCCCGGACGCGCCGTGCGCGTGCTCTGCATGGTGGCGCGCCGCGTTTACCTGCCGCCCGGCGCGCGCCTCTCGAAACACGCCCTCGCCGCGCGGCGCACCATGGGCCTGCCCGTGCGCAAGGAAATCGTCCGCGTCCCCGTCGCCGGCGCGCGCGCGCAACTCGGCCTCGACCCGCAGCGCCCGGTGCTCGCCGTGCTCGGCGGCAGCCAAGGCGCGTCGGCGCTCAACACCTGGGCGCGCGACCACGCGGCGGCCTTTGCGCGGGACGGCGTGCAGGTTTACTGCGTGAGCGGCCTCGGCAAAAGCGGCGCGGAAACCATCGAAAACCCGTCGCGCCACGGCGGGACCGTCCGCGCGATTTTCTCGCCCTTCTGCGACCGCATGGGCGTGCTGCTCTCCGCCGCCGACCTCGTCGTGTCGCGCGCCGGCGCGGGCACCATTGCCGAGCTGATCCGCTGCGCCACGCCCGCCGTGCTCGTCCCGTATCCGCGCGCGGCGGACAACCACCAACTCGCCAACGCCCGCCTCTTCGAGCAGCAGGGCGGCGGCATCGTCGTCGGGCAAACCGCGATGCCCACGCTCGCCCGCGAAGTCGGCGACATCATTTTCAACGACGACCTGTTGCGGAAATTCCGCGAAAACCTCCAGCGCATGGACCACGCCAACTCGCTCGACATCCTGCTCGACGACCTGGAGACGCTGGCCGGCCTGTCCAAGCCGAAGACACCCGCGCCCGCGCGCCCGCGCGCCGAAGGAGGCGCGGCATGAAAGAAGCGGACGGAGACACACGGCGGATGACAGGCGGCGGGTGGCGGACGCAAATTTCAAGAGCGTGCGCCAATCCGCTTGGGGAACGCACGCGCCCCGCGTGCCCTGCCCGACGTCCCACCGGGCAACAGGTTTTGGCGGGACGCCAAAACCCGCACGCATCCCGCGTGCGCACCCCGGAAACCCTTCCCCACCGAGTTCCCCGCTCTTTTGAGTGGCCGCTCTTGTCTCACACAGAATTAATAACTG
>JAIRTK010000314.1 GCA_031254955.1 Opitutaceae bacterium | reverse complement strand
CAACTGGTATCTGGCCCGCGCCCACCTCTCGGCCACCGCCGACGCCATCCTCAACACCGCCGCGCTGCTGGCCCGCGACTGGCACTACTCCCTCGACGCGCTGTATCTGCGCATGGGCGACGTAAGAGTGGAAGCCGCGTCCCGCCGCTTGTCTGCCCCCCATTCACCTAAAACCCATTCGTCTGCCACCCATTCGCCTAACCCCCATTCGCCTGAAACCCCTTCTCCTGAAAAGCGGCAGGATGCCGCTTCCACCACCGGCAACATCTGGGCGCGCGCCCGCGCCTACCGCCTGCACGCCGACGCCGGCCTCACCGGACGCGCCTTCACCCAATACGCCTACGGCCTGACCGCCGGCGGCGACCGCGCCTTCCGCCTCGACGAACACGCCGGCACCGCCCTGCTCGGCGGCTTCATCGACCAAGGCCGCATCGACCGCGACTTCGCCGGCGCCGGCGCCACCGGCCACACCAGCAACCTCTCCGCCGGCCTCTACGCCGCGTGGCTGCACGACGCCGGCTGGCACGCCGACCTCGTGCTCAAGGCCGACCGCTACAAACACCGCTTCGACACCCTCACCGCCGCCGGCCACCCCGTGCGCGGCGCCTACACCAGCGCCGCCCAAGGCCTCTCCCTCGAACTGGGCCGCCGCTTCGAACAAAACCGCCACCTCGAACAAGGCAACCACCTCGAACAAAACCGCTACCTCGGACAAAACCACCGCCTCGCAAGCTCCCCCGCCGGTGCCGGCTGGTGGGTCGAACCTGCCGCGCAAGCCGCCATCGCATGGCTGCGCGGCGCCGACTACCGCACCACGCCCGGAAACCAGACCCTCGACGTGAAACTCGACACCGCCCGCGCCGCCCAATACCGCGCCCTCGTGCGCTTCGGACGCACCCTCGCCAACTCGCGCTGGACCCCCTACGGCAAGTTCGGCGTGGCGAGGACCGACACCGCCGGCGGAACGATCCACGCCGGTGGGAAACCCTTCGTCCCGGACTGCGACGGCTGGCGCGAGGAGTTCGGTTTTGGCGCGAGCTGGCGCATCGACGCGGAAAGCCAGTTGTATCTGGATTACGAATACAGCAAAGCCGCGCGCCACGAGCGCCCCTGGTCGCTGCACCTCGGCCACCGCCGCCTGTGGTGAAGCCCGCCCACGCCCGCCCCGCTCCCCAAAGCCCCCGGTAGGGAGGCCTCTCCGAGGCCTCCGCCGTGCGGGGCTGGCGGTTTGAGCTTCATGGAGTAATCGAGGCGTTTGAAGCGTTCTCGAGGAGGCCTCGGAGAGGCCTCCCTACCGGCGCTCCCGCGCCAGTCCTCTTGCGTTGGCGGCAAAGTAAACCGAAAATGCTCTAGAAACGGCATTAATCCCCGTTCCTAATGAAAACCCCCCAATGGAAGCCGTTAAAGGTAGGGCGAGGCGTCCCGCCGAGCCGCGAGCGGTTCACACGGCTCGGCGGGACGCCTCGCCCTACCTGAAGGGTAATTTTCATTCGCAAAGGGTATAAAGTGTCATGTTCACAGGGAAAGGGTATGAAACCCAACGGATACACTCACGCAGAGACGCGGAAGCGCAGAGAGGAAACCCGGACGTCTCCGCGTCTCCACGCCTCTGCGTGAGAAAAACAGCCACTCAAACTAGCGAAGAACCCCAAAACCGGATACTTCTTCAGCCCGAGGAGCCGGCAGCCGGCGCGGGGCCTGCCGGCGCGTCCCGGCATGAAAATCCAACCCCGCGTCCTCACCGCGTCCATGATGGCGGCGGGCGCGACCAGAAGGTTCGCCGCGTGGACGGCGCCCCCAGGGACATTGCAGGTGGGAACGGACAAGGCGACAGAGCGACGGACGGCAAAGCGTCAGCGCGGCGAGGCAACAAGGCGACAAAGTGGCGGGACGACAAGGTGGCAGCGCGACAAGGCGGCGGGACGCGCGGGACGGCGGGACGGCGGGACGGCAAAGCGGGTTTCAAATCAGCAGCTCGGCGTGCTTGGCGTCGATTTCGAGCGGGCCCATGCCATAGCCAAAATGGATGGCCTCCAGAATGTGCAACCGCATGAACCAACGCAGCCCCCCGAGGCACTCGCATTGCGCGACGTGGCGGAATTCGTGCGGCCAGACATCGGCGCGCCCCTGCTGGTCCTTGCGAATGATAATGCCGTGGCCCAGCGTCAGGCTGCCGATGTGCCCGGTGGACAACCCGACGTGCTCGGCGATGGAGCAAATGAGCTTGTTTTCCGGGAAAGGCACCTGCGGGACGCTGAGCACGCGAATCCGCTTCGGGTCTTCCGCGCCGACGCAGGCGGCGATTTGCATCTCGTCGGGAGTAAGCGCCCGCCCGTGCCTGATGGCATGGGCGGAGTGCTCCTCGCACCACGGCATGACGATGGTGTCGAGCAATTCGTCGATAGGAGGAATAGGGAAGGGTGGAAGCGGGATCATTTGGGAAATTTTTTGGCGCGCACGGCCTCGGCAAAAGCCGCAAACCCTTTCTGGTATTCCGCGCCCGCGTTGGCAAACTGTCTGGCGAAGCCGGGCAGATACCCGGACGGGGTAAGCCCGAGAAGATCGTGCGCGACCAGCACCTGCCCGTCGCAATGCGGCCCCGCGCCGATGCCGATGGTCGGCACGCCCGCGGCCTCGGTGATGGCGCGCGCGCATTCGGAGTCGGTAAACTCGATGAGCAGGGCAAACACGCCCGCCTGCTCAAGCGCGCGGGCGTCGGCGAGGAGCGCGACGCGCTCGGCGGCGGTGCCGCCGAATTTTTTGTAATGGCCAAGCGCGAGGATTTGCTGCGGCTTCAAGCCGATGTGGCCCCACACGGGGATGCCGGCGGCGGTGAGGCGCGCGATCACGGGCGCGATTTCCGCGCCGCCCTCGATCTTCACGGCCCCGGCCCCGCCCTGCTGGAGGAGGCGCTGGCAGGAGGCGAGCACGCGGTCGAAGGAGTAATGCGCCTCGGCAAACGGCAGGTCGGCGGCGACAAGGGCGGCGGGACGCGCGCGGACCACAGCCGCGGTGTGATGGCAGATGTCGTCGAGCGTGACCGGGACGGTGTGCTCGTGCCCGAGCACGACGTTGCCCAAGGAATCGCCCACGAGAATGCTATCGACGCCCGCCGCGTCGGCATAACGCGCCGTGGGCGCGTCATAAGCCGTGACGACGACGATGGGCTGCCGGCCCTTGAGTTTGCGAATGCTGTGCGTGGTGATTTTCGGCATGGGATCAATGGTTCTGAGTCATGGATGGACACAGATAAACACAGAGATTCGGCAAGCTTTGCCGCAAAGGCCCGCCCTTGTCTATGCCTGTCTGCGGCCATCTGCGATTAATTAAGGGCTTTCCCCCTTGTTAACCGAAGTTACGCGGGCCGGCGTAGTGCCGGCGCGGCAGCGCCGGCAGGGAGGCTCCGCCGAGGGTTGCAAGGCAAGCTGACCGGGGAGCGCACGCGAGACGCGTGCGCTCCCCACCTCGCATAGGAGCATGTCAGACCTGCACACCTTTTGAAAAATCCGATCTTTGGGTATCAGGCTCTTGCATTCCCATCTCCCCTGAAAAAATGGAATTTCGTCCCGAATAGACGAAGTTAGGTTAATGGGCTTTGCATTTTGCATCACGGCCAAAAACCGGGTCGGCGAACAAGTCTAAAGAAGAAAGAGAAAGGAAGAACGAAAAAAGGAAAGGGAAAGAAAAGGAGAACGATAAGGAAGAGGAAAGAAGGGCATGGCCTCGGCTTGAATCGCCCCCTCCCCCGCAGCATTTAGCGGCATCGCCCCGCCCTCCCAAAAAACCGACAGGGCGCCGGGGCAAAAAACCGTCTGAAAATGTCACTCCTTGCCGCCCGCGTGCGTCATGCCGGTTTTCCTATCCAAAAAATCACACCCATCCAAAAAAATCACACCCGACCATGAACACAGCCAGCCCTGCCGCACCCACGATCTTTGTCCCCCTTACCCTGCGCGAAAAGGCGTTCTATTTCTGGAGCGCCGTTTTTGTCATCGGCAACCTTGCCCTGCCGCAACTCTGCCACCTCGCGCCGCTCGGCGGAAAAACACTCCTGCCGATTTATTTCTTTACGCTCATTGCCGCCGTCCGTTGCGGCTGGCGGGCCGGCGTGCTCGTCGCGCTCGCCTCGCCGCTGCTCAACCATGCCCTCTTCGGCATGCCGCCCGCCACCGCGCTGCCCGTGATCCTGACAAAATCCCTCCTCCTCGCCGTGCTCGCGCCACTTGCCACCCGCCGCCTGGGCGTCACCCTTGCCGCGCTCGTGCTCGCCGTCGCCTCCTACCAGCTGGCCGGCGGCCTCTTCGAGTGGGTCTGGACCGGCAGCTCCGCCAAGGCGCTTCAAGACATCTCCATCGGCTGGCCCGGCATGGTGCTCCAAGTCATCGGCGGCCTCATCGTGCTGCGCCTCCTTGCCAAACAACTCTCCTCCCCGTCCGCGCGCCCCTAGCGCGCGGCACGCGACGCCGGCCATGACAGTCGCCGCCGATCCCAAGACCTTCGCGGACATCATCGCCCGCCTGCGCGCCCTCGCGATACCGGAGGAGTTCGACATGATCGTCGCCATCGCCAACGGCGGCCTTCTCCCCGCCGCGCTCCTCCACGAACGCCTCGGCCTCGAAGTCAACGTCCTCCGCATCAACTGGCGCGCTCCCGACAACACCCCGCGCGGCCCCGCGCCGCGCCTCCTCCGCGAACCTGATTTTGCCTTCGCCGGCAAACGCCTCCTGCTGGCCGACGACCGCATCAAGTCCGGCGCCACCATCGCCTTCGCGAAACAAATCCTCTCCGCCGCCGCCCTCATCCGCACCTTCGCCATCAACGGCGCCGCCGACTACGCCCTCTACGACGAAGACTGCTTCAAAATGCCTTGGCGGCTCTGAAATTATATAACCAATCAGCAAACATAAACCGCGAAGGCCGCGAAAAGCGCGAAGGATAACAACAGCCGGTTTTTCCGCTCCTCATTTCGCTCACGAACCAACGCCTCCTTTTTATTCGCCCCTTCGCTCCCTTCGCCCTCTTCGCATTCTTCGCACCCTTTGCGCCCTTCGCACCCTTCGCCATCTTCGCCATCTTCGCCATCTTCGCCATCTTCTCCACCTTCGCGGTTTATAAAAAACAAAAACCCTTTTCAACTCATCCAACCATGAACACCCGCCGTAATTTCCTCAAAAAAGGCTTCGCCGTCGGCGCCGCCTTCTCGCTCGCCGACCTGGGCGGCCTCTTCCCCGCCGACGCCCGCGCCGCCGACGCGCCCGCCGCGAAAGCCGGCGCCCCCAAGCTCGTCGCCATCCGCGACGGCGACCGCGCCAGCATGGTCACCCGCGCCATCGACGAACTCGGCGGCATGTCCGCCTTCGTGCGCCCCGGCCAGACCGTCGTCATCAAACCCAACATCGGCTGGGATGTCGTCCCCGAACGCTCCGCCAACACCCACCCCGATGTCGTCCGCCGCCTCATCGAACTCTGCCTCGCCGCCGGCGCCTCCAGCGTGTCCGTCTTCGACCACACCTGCGACATCTGGGAACGCGCCTACGAAAACAGCGGCATCGCCCAGACCGTGAAGGATGCCGGCGGCAAAATGATCCCCGGCCACGACAAATCCTATTACCGCGAAGTCGAAATCCCCGGCGGCGAAAAACTCAAGACCACGCTCGTCCACTCGCTCATCCTCGACAGCGACGTGTTCATCAACGCCCCCGTCCTCAAACACCACGGCGGCGCGACCATGACCGCCTGCATGAAAAACCTCATGGGCGCCATCTGGGACCGCCCCTTTTACCACCGAAACAACCTCCACCAATGCATCACCGACTTCCTCCGCTTCAAAAAACCCGACCTCAACATCATCGACGCCTACGCCCCGATGGTGCGCAACGGCCCGAAAGGCAAAAGCGTTGACGACCTCATCCACTCGCGGACGCTCCTCGCCTCGACCGACATCGTCGCCATCGACGCCGCCGCCTCGAGAATCCTCGGCCACGCGGAAACCGGCATCGAGCACGTCCGCCTCGCCGACGCCGCCGGCCTCGGCGTGGGCGAATTGAGCAAAGTGGACATCCAGCGCATCAAACTCGCCGCGTAACATTTGAAAAACCCGAATCCCGCCGCCGCCCCGCCGCCGCCCAAAGCGGGAACCCGCCCTGACAACGAAAAACCGCCACACCGCGCCAGCACCCGATTCCTCCGCGCCAACGCCCGCTTGGACCGCCCCCAAGCGCCAGTCGAGGCGCCCCCCCTCGCCGGCGTTTCCGGCACCTCGCCCGTTTCGCCGGCTGTTGCGAAAGCTTTTGGTTGACCGCAAAAGACACAAAACACCCTGAAAAACATAATCCCCTTTTTGGCGCATCGTGCGCTCCTTGCCGCCCATTCCTTCAGGCTTCCACCCAGCCCTTCAGCCAGCGCAAATCAAAAAAATTCAAAATAAAACCGCCGCGCCCTCCGCGACCGGACGCAACCCAAAACGATGTCACCGCCGAAACCATTCCTCTTTATGCTCTCTCTTTCCACTTTCCTCTTCTCTGACAACTCGCCGCGTTCGGGACCTCCTGCCCGTTCCTGACGAAAAATAAAGATAAAGAGGAAAGAGGAAAGAGAGCGCGCGAGTGACACCACTTTGAGTTGCGCCCTCCGTGACCCGATTCCACGCCCTTGCCGCAAAAAACAACCCTTCAAAATAGCGAACCCCGGAAACCAAAAACCCGCCTCCCCAACACCCGCCTTTCCGACACCCGCCTTTCCCAAAACCCGCTTCCCCGAATCGCTGACACTCCGACACCCGATTTCCCCGCCCCTCTCTCCCGCAATCCGCATTCCGCATTCCCTCCCTCTCCTCCATGCGCCCTCGCAACCTCCCGAAACTCCTCCGTGTCGTCATTGCCGTGGCCTGTCTGGCCTCGGTGCTCCTGGCCTTTCTTGATTACCGCGAATTCATCCCCCGCGGCCCCAAGCACGTCGTCGCCTGGCAGTTCACGCCCTCCGCCATCGAGCTAGCCACCGGACTTGCCACCGGCGCCGGCATCTCGATCGCCTGCCTCGTCATCCTCGCCGCCACGCTCGCGCTTGGCCGCGTGTATTGCTCGACCGTCTGCCCGCTCGGCGTGTTTCAGGACATCGTCACGCGACTCGCGAAAAAATTCCGCCGCAAAAAAAAGTTTCTCCCCTTCCGCCCCGCGCACGACAAAACCCGTCACATCCTCCTCGTGCTCGCCCTGCTCGCTGTCGCCGCCGGCTGGGGCGGCTTCGCGCTCGCCTGGCTCGACCCCTACAGCAACTTCGGACGCTTCGCCGGCACGCTCTTCCGCCCGCCCGTCCTCCTCGCCAACAACCTCGTCGCCACCCTCGCGCAAAAAGCCGGCTCCAACGCCGTCCCCCCCGTCGGCGTCCCCTGGACCGGCATCGGCATGTTCCTCCCCGTGCTCGCGGTCTTCGGCGTCGTCACCGTGATGTCGGCATGGCGTGGACGGCTCTACTGCAACACCATCTGCCCCGTCGGCACGCTGCTCGGCCTGGTCTCGCGCCGCGCGCTCTGGCGGTTCGCCATCGACAAAGCCGGCTGCGTGCGCTGCGGCGACTGCCTGAAAAGCTGCAAAGCCCAGTGCATCGACCTCCGCGCGCAAACCATCGACCACTCGCGCTGTGTCGGCTGCTTCAACTGCGTTTCCGTCTGCGACAAAAACAGCATCCGCCCCCGCTGGCTCGGCCGCGCGCCAAAGACCCCGCCCCAAAAAACCCGCGCCCCGCAAAAAGAAAAACCTCTCGCGCCCGCGCACCCCGCACCCACGCAAACCGCGCCCGCCCCAAAGGAGCGCGGACATTCCTGTCCGCGTCCCGCTTCTCCCTCGCCGGACAGCCAAGGCGAAAACACCCGGTCAAAAACCGCGCCGGGCGGCGATACCAATCCGCCCAAGCCCCATCGCGCAACGCTCCATCACGCATCATCTCATCACGCAACACCCCATCACGCAACGCCCCCACCCTCCGCCTCGCGCCGCTCCTTTATCGCCGCCAACCTCGCCGGCGCGTTCGCCCTCGGCGCGACCGCGCCGCTGCTGCTCGCCACGGCGCAAGACGACAGCGACGACGGCGACGGCGCGCAGCGCCGGGAGCGCCAGCGCGCCGGACGGCGGGTCATCGCCCCGCCCGGCGCGCGCGGCGCGCGAGAGTTCACCGCGCAATGCACCGCCTGCCAGCTCTGCGTGAGCGCGTGCCCCAGCCAAGTCATCGAACCCGCGCTCCTGGCCTACGGCACCCTCAACGGCATGTTGAAACCGCACCTGAATTTCGACCGCAGCTTCTGCAATTTCGACTGCACCGTGTGCGGCGAGATTTGCCCCGACGGCGCCATCCGGCCCCTCACCCGCGACACGAAGCACACCACGCGCATCGGCGTGGCCGAAGTGCAGCTCCAGCAATGCATCGTCATCACCGAGGACACCGCCTGCGGCGCGTGCGCCGAGCACTGCCCGACCGCGGCGCTGCAAATGAAACAAGGCGACGCCCGCTTCGCCCATCCGGAAGTCAGCGCGGAATACTGCATCGGCTGCGGCGCCTGCCAATACGCCTGTCCCGCGCACCCGGTGAAAGCCGTCATCGTGCGCGGCCTGGCGGTGCATGAAACCGCCAGCGTGCTGGTGCAGGGAAAAGCCGAGGCCCCAAAAGGAACCGAAGACGGCTTCGCGTTTTAGTCCCCCTGCCAACCAAAGCTGCGCGCCGCGTCACAAGGAGCCTGTCCCGGCACCTCGTGCGAATATGAAACGGCGAAGGAAATGGTTTCGGTCTCGTCGGTCTCAATCACTCCGAGCTTAGCTCGGAGTGCGGAAATCCCTATAAAACCCTTATACCAATTCCCAATGAGATTTATCCTTTTGTAGTCCGATTTTGCTCTTTCTCTTTATTCTTTATCTTTCCTCTTTCTCTTCCTTCCTCCCATTACTGGTTGGAAACGATGAGAAAG
>JAIRTK010000313.1 GCA_031254955.1 Opitutaceae bacterium | reverse complement strand
GGGGGGGTGGGGCGTATTTCAAAGTGGTAGTTGCCGGAGCCGGTTTCGCAGGTGATTTCGTCGGGGGTTTCGGGGGGGAGTTCGCGGAGGCCGGGGGCGGTGGCGAGGGGGCGGCCGTTTTCGGTGATGGTGCGGGGGGTGTTGGCGGGGGCGGGGAGGTGGATGCGCGCGCGGGTGCCGGGGGGGATGGTGAGGGCGAGTGTGAGGGTGCCGTCGGGGTGGCGTTTCCAGGCGCTTTCGATGCGTCCGGGGGGGGCTTCGTAGGTGGCGCGGGCGTGGGTCAGGCCGCCGCCGGGGCGGGGGCGGATGTCGATGTCGCGGTAGCCGGGGGTGGCGGTGTCGATGCCGGCGATGTGGCGGTAGAGCGCCTCGCCGACCGCGCCGAAGGCGTAGTGGTTGAAGGAGTTCATGGCGATGGCTTGGAAGCCTTCGTCGGGGGTCCAGCCGTCCCAGCGTTCCCACATGGTGGTGGCGCCGTGTTTTATTTGGTAGAGCCAGGAGGGGTAGGTGTCTTGGAGGAGCACTCGCCAGGCGGTGGTGTCGAGGCGGGCGTTGAAGAGGGCGGGGAGGAGGCGGGGGGTGCCGATGAAGCCGGTGGCGAGGTGCCAGTCGTATTTTTCGATTTCGTGGTTGAAGCGGGCGGCCATTTTTTCGCGGTGGCGGGGGGGGACGAGGTTCATGGTGAAGGCGAGCGCATAGCCGGTCTGGCTGCTTTCGTGGATGGTGCCGTCGTCGCGCAGGTATGCGCGTTCGAAGGCGGCGCGCACTTCGTCGCGTTGGGTCGCGTAGCGCGCGGCGTCGGCGGCGCGGCCGATGGCGCCGGCCATTTGTGTCATGAGGTCGCAGAGGTGCGCGTAGTAGGCGGTGTCCATGACTTCGGTTTTGGCGGTGCCGCCTTTGTGGAGCCAGTCGCCGTAGCCGCCGACGTGCACGATGCCGTCGCGCGCGCGGCGTTCCAGCCAGTCGAGGTAGCGGGCGAGGGCGTCGTAGTGCCGTTCGATGGGGCGCGTCTCGCCGTAGTGTTGCCAGAGGACGTGCGTGACGATCACGGCGGCGTCGCCCCACGCGGTCGAGGGGCGGACGTGGTAGCCGGGGGGGGCGGGGGCGATGGCGGCAAAGACGCCGGCGGCGTTTTGCGTGTCGGCGGCGAGGGTTTCGAGCCAGCGTTCGAGGAAGGCGCGCGTGTCGAAGTTGTAGGAGGCGGTGCGGGCGAAGAATTGCGTGTCGCCGGTCCAGCCGAGGCGTTCGTCGCGTTGGGGGCAGTCGGTGGGGATTTCGAGGTAGTTGCCGCGCTGGCTCCAGATGATGTTGGAAAAAAGCTGGTTCAGGCGCGGGTCGGAGCATTCGAACCAGCCGGTGCGTTTCATGGGGGTGTGGACTACGAGGGCGGTGAGGTCTTCCGGGGCGGGGGGGTGGGTGAGGCCGCGTATTTCGAGGTAGCGGAAGCCGTGGGTGGTGAAGCGGGGTTCGAGGGTTTCGCCGGCGGGGTCGCCGCGCAGCCAGAATTCGTCGGCGGCGGAGGCGCCGCGGAGGTTGGAGGTGTAGAGGGTGCCGTCGGGGTTGAGCATTTCGCCGTGGCGGAATAGGATGCGGGCGCCGGGGGCGCCGCGTGTTTTCAGGCGCGCCCAGCCGGCGAGGTTTTGCCCGAAGTCGGCTTGCCAGATGCCGGGCGCGGTCTGGCGGAGGGTGCGGGGGGGGAGTGTTTCGGTGATGCGCGCGCCGTCGAGCGTGGCGCCTTCGAGTATGGTTTGCGCGAGTTGGTTGGGCGCGCCGTCGGTGAGGGGGCGGTGGCCGGTGGCGGCGCGTTTCCAGGTGGAGTCGTCGAAGCCGGGGCGTGTCCAGCCTGGTGTTTCCAGGCGCGCGTCGTAGCCGCAGCCTTGCATGAGGTCGGCGTAGCGTATGGGGCCGTGGGCGGCTTTCCAGGTGCGGTCGGTGGGGATGCGTGTGTGGGTGCCGTCGGTGTGTTCGATGACGAGTAGCGCGCGGGCGCGGGGGTAGGCGCCGTAGGCGTGGCGGCGGCCTGAGTAGCCCGTCACGCCGGCGAACCAGCCGTCGGCGAGGGTGATGCCGATGGCGTTGGCGCGGGTGTCGAGCAGGGGGGTGATGTCGTGCGTTTGCACGTGCAGGCGGTGGCGGTATTCGGTGCAGCCGGGCGCGAAGTGGTCGGCGCCGACGCGGCGGCCGTTGATTTCGATTTCGTAGATGCCGGCGGCGGTGGCGACGAGGGTGGCGCGGCGCACCGGTTTTTCCAGGGAGAATTCTTTTCTCAGCATCGCCGCGGGCGCGTAGTGGTGCGTGACGTTTTCCGCCGTGCCCCAGACGCGGGAGTGGAGCTCGGGCTTTTTCCACGCGCCGGCGGTGGCGAGCCCGGGCGCGTCGGGCGTGGGGGCGTCGGACTCGGCGAAGAGCCAGCTCGCGTCGAGCGGGATGCGGCGTGTGGTGGCGGTGTCGGTGGTGGTGGTGGCGGCGGCGGTGGTGGTGGCGGGGAAGAGTTCGATTTCGCCGAGCACGGCGGGCGCGTAGCCGTCGTTTTGCGTCACGCGTAGCGCGGCGTGGTTTTCGCCGGTGCGGAGGAATGGGGCGAGGTCGATTTGTCGCGCGATTTCCCAGCGCGCGGCGGCGGCGACGCGGTGGCCGTTGAGCCAGATTTCGCATTCCATGTCGGGCACGATCCAGATGACGGCGCGGGCGAGAGTGGTTTTGTCGTCCAGGTGAAAGGTTTTTGCGAACCATGCGGTGAGGGGGCGTCCGGCGGACATGTCGGCGTCGGTGGGCGGCGCGACGACTTTGGCGTCGAAGGCGGGGCGCGGGCGTTTTTTCATGCCGCTCATCACGGCTTGCACCCACTTGAGTTGGCGGCGCGCGGCGCGTTGGCGTTGGGCGTCGGTGAGGGTTTCGTTGCGTTGCGCGTCGGTCGGGTCGAGGCCGATCCAGTCGCCGGGCCAGTCTTTTAGCGTCACCGTTTCCTCCAGTCCGCGCGACCATGTGGCCGGCGCGCTCCAGGCGGAGGCGGAGGCGGCGCCGTCCCACACGCGCACTTTCCACCAGACTTGCTGGAGCGCGGCGAGTTTGCGTCCGGCGAAAACCGCGCGGGTGTCCGGGCTGGTGACGCGGCCCGAGTCCCACATGTCGCCGTCGTCCGCCGCGAGTTTTTCGGGCGAGGAGGCCACGAGGATTTGCCACGCGCTTTGCATGAGGCCGCGGTCGCCGGCGCGGACGGCCTCAAGCCGCCAGGTGAGCCGGGGCCACACTTCGCGGAGGCCGAGCGGGTCGGCGCGGTGCTCGCAACGCGGCTCCACCGGGCGGATGGCGCCGGGAAGGACGGAGGCGGTGGCGGTGGCGGCGGTGGCGGGGAGAGCCGATGCGACGGCGGAGGCTGGTGCGACAGCGGAGGCGGTGGAGGGAGCAGAGGCGGGGAGGGCGGCGGGGAGGAGTAGGAGCGCGGCGAGCGCGGCTCGGATGAAGGGGGAGGGTTTCATGGGGCACTAAACGAAAGGGGAGCGGTTGCTATTTTCGATAAAAAAGAAGCGTCGTCGAGGAATAATCATGCATGACCGATCTTCTTTCCAGTAGTTATTTTCGATAAAAAGTTATTTTTGATAAAAAGCTGTCTTTGATAAAAGGGTCGATTTGATAAAAGGGTGGGTTTTCGATAAAAAGGTGAGCCGCGGAGGAGCGACGGTGTTTAGCCGATGGGGTGTTTAGCTGATGGGGTGAGCGTCTCGCGCGTCTGTCTCTTAAAAATGTCTGCCAGCCTTTCCTTCGCCGGCGAAAAGCGGTGCCGCCGCTTCGCTCTGCCACCGCACTTTATATATCAGGTTGTGTTTCATTAGTTCTATTTTTGTTCACTGAGGTTACGCGCCGCCTCGGTCGTAGCGCAGACTTCCATGTCTGCTTCAGGGCGAGCCTTCGGCCTGGCAGCAGGTTTGGAAACCTGCGTTACGCAAGCAGCGCGTGACCCCACCGTCCACGGGCGAGGACGCCCGTGCCACGCAATCCCTCGGGCGGGTCCCCCGTGCCT
>JAIRTK010000292.1 GCA_031254955.1 Opitutaceae bacterium | reverse complement strand
TTCATTATACATAATATCGAAATTCAGCCCCTCATGTTTGTCAGACGCCAAGTCCATCCAAAAAAACATTCGACTGTTGCCGTCGAGAACCCCCGACCCTATAGAACAGCCGAAGGGGGGCAGGACGCTGTTTGTTGATTTTCATGAAGTTTATTTTGTGATGCTTGCCAAAATAGTGATTCTTATAGTGTTTATGCCAATCAAATTATCAGGAAAAATCAACAAACATCAACCTGACCCCTTCGGCTTGGCCTCCCAACCTTACGGATGAGGATGGCCGTGCCACTTGAGCTGGACTGTCTTGCGCGGGCGGGCGGGGGAGGGGAGCAGGGGGGCGGAATGGGGTTTGCCAGCTGAGGTTACGCGTTGTTGGTGTAACGCAGGTTGTCAGGCTTTTCGCTTCGCTTGGTCCAATCTGCTGACGGGGCGAAGGTAATCCCTGAAGCAGACTTGGAAGTCTGCGCTACAAGTCTGCGTTACGAGTCTGCGTTATGACAGAGGCTGCGCGTAATATCAGTTACCAGCTTACTCGGAGCGTGGAGTCGAAGGTGTGCCGGCCAGTGCCGTTGTTTTGGTTGCCGAAGGGGACGCAATCGTAGTCGTAGGCCAGCGAGAAGAACATGGACTTGGACAGCATCATCCTGAGATTCAGGCCCGCGATGAAACTGTTCCGGGCATACTCGTCGCCGCGAATCCGCAACCGCGCATCGGGATACTCCACCAGCGTCGCCCATGCGTCCGTGCGCTCATTGAGGAAGTTCTGGCGCCAGCCCACGCCCAGGCCCACCATGCCGGAGAGGCCCCAGGGGAGGGTGATGCGTTTGCCGGCGTCAAGCCGGACCACGCCTTGCAACAGGGAGGCGCGGATGTCGTCGAGGCGCACCGCCCCTTTCCCGGTTTCGGCGTAATCGTGGAACGAGAGATTCATGTACTGAAGCCCGATGGACGGCCTGAGTTCGCCACCGGAGAGGATGGGCAGCACATAGCCGGCCTCCAGGTTGCCGCCGAGGATGTCGAGTTTGTGGGAGCCGGTGACGAGGTTGCCGAAGTCTTCGCGGCGTTGCGTGTCGGCCTTGCCGAGGCCGGCCATGAGGTCTCCCGACAGGTAATAGCTTCCCATGCGGCGGGCGGCGTAGAGGCCGAGGAGGGGCGTGTGCATTTTGGTCGTGGCGTTGTTGGAGGTTTCCAGATCCGTGGTGGAGTAGCCGAGCCAGCCGCCCAGCATGAGGGCCTTGGTGGAAACCCAGTCGTAGCCGACGAGGCCGCCGTAGGTGCGGTCGGTGTAGCCGAGGTGCCCGTGGTCGTTGCCGTATTCCGTGAAGGTGCCGACGGCCCGGAGCCACCAGCTGTCCGCGCCGGCCCCCGGCTTTTTCCCGGCAAGCGGGGTGATGAATTCCTCGCTGATGTGCGCGGACACGGAGCGAGAGAGGGCGGCGAGCGCGTCGAAGGCGACGACGATGTCCTTGCCCGGCTCCAGCGCCTTGTTGTAGGCGGTGATGCGCAGCGTGTCGCCGTTGACGATGTCGGCCACCATGAACATGCCGCCTTGGTGGGGGTCGTAGGCGGGCGTGCCGGCGATGCCGCCGTAGGCGACGGCGGCGGTGTAGATGCCGGTGGGGAGGAGGGCGCCGAGGCGGATTTCGCCGCCGTTGGCAAAGGCCAGCGTGCCGGACAATGCGAGCGAGCCGGGCGCGCCATAAATCACGAGCGAGCCGGGGGCCGGGGCCGCGCCGAAGACGAGCGCGCCGCCGTCCACGCTCATGTTGCCGGCCACCGTGCCGAGGACGGGCACTTCGAGCGCCGCGCCGTCGCGCACGGTGACGGCGGCACCGATGCCGCCGAGCGCGCCGGTGGAGGCAGCGGTGACGCGCGAGCCGGCGGCGATGTCGAGCGCGCGCAGGTTGTTCGCGCCGCGCAGGGACATCGTGCTTGAGGTGAGCAGCACGCGGTCGCCGGCGAGGTTGCCGTTCACCTGGCCGAAGCCGATGTCGCGAAATTCGAGGGTGGAGCCGGGGGCGATGCTTACCGCCGCATTGCCGATGGATTCGGCGCGCCGGGCGATGGCGAGCGGATTGTTGATCGCGAGCGCGGCGATGGTGTTGTTGCCCAAAAGGGACAGCGTGCCGGTGCCGGCAATCGCGAGGGAGGAGGCGGTGATGTCGCCGGAAAACTCCGCAGCGCGCCCGTTGGTGTCGAGAGTGAGCGTGGCCAGGCCGCTCACCGCGATGTCATTGGCGATGTCCAGTCCGTCGGCCTCTATGGAAAGGATGCCGCCGGAGGGACCGTTGAAGGTGAGATCGGCGGCGCCGAGCGCTGCGCTGCTGCCCAAGCCGAGCGCGCCGGCGTTCACAAGAAAATCGCCGTTGAAACTGCTCGAGCCGGAGAGCATCCATTTGCCGTCGCCCAGCTTGCGGATCGTGCCGCTGCCGACGAAACTACCATCAAAGGTATGCGTGCCGGAGGCGGTGTTATAGGTGAGCTGTGCGCCGCCGATATCCACCCCGCCCGCACCGGAGAGGCTGCGCAGCGACTGGTCGTGGCCGTTGAAGTCGAGCAACGCGCCCTCCTCCACGACGATGGCCGCACCCTCCACGACAGTGAATACATTTTCCGCGCCGGCGCGCGCCGTGCCGCCGCGCACGGCAAAGGTGCCGGTGGCGTTCATGGCAAGCTGCTGTTCGAGCAACACGACGCCGGAGCCTTCCTTCACAAAGGCGGCATCCTGCGCCACGCCCACACGCCCGCGGAGCACCATGTCGCGGCCATTACTGTCCACGATGGCGGTGTTGCTGGGCATGACGAGGATTTCGTTGTCGAGCGCGAGGTCGGCGTTCGCGCGGAGGGTGGCGTCGCCGGCAAAGGTTATGCGGGCGGTGCCGGTGGTGAGTTGTTCGCCGTGGCTGATGGCGAGCGCGCCGCCGGAAATGTCCACGCCGCCGAGGAAGGTGTTTTTCGCGTTCGCCAGCGTCAGCGTGCCGCTGCCGGTTTTTATAAGTTTGCCCGTGGCGCCGGTGATGTGCTCAACGCCGCCCGCATCCGGCTGCACGTTGTCCGCGTCGGCGTGGATGCCGCCGCCGGTGAACGTGTAATCGGCGGCGCCGCCCACGGTCATGTCGGCGACGCGAACCTCGCCCGCGTCGATGAAGATGTTCCGGCTCCCGGCGGCGGTGTCGTCGAAGCGCACGCGGTCGCCGTAGCTGAACTGGTTCAGCCCGTCGCCCGTCCAGTCCGCCTCCGCGAGATTCCAAGAGGAGCCGCTGTTGCCCGTCCATGTCATCACGCGCGACTGGTCGGAGGTGGTGACCAGCTCCAGCGTCCCGGCGGCGTTGATCAGCTCCGCCGTTAGACGGCCGCCGGCGGGCAGCGTCATGCCGCTAAGCGTCACGCGCCCGTCGGCGGCGAGCCCGGTGAGATTGCCGAGGTTGAACGTGCCCGAGGCAAAGGAGGTGAGGTCGATGGTGTTGACGCCGCTGATGGCGGATGAGCCCGTGCCGATAACGCGGTCGCTCTTTTGGTAGGCGCCATCGGCGTCCTTGAATAAATCCATCCGCAACACCGCGCCGCCGGTCATGGCGAGATTGTTGATGGTGAGCGTGCCTGACTGCGCGCTGTCGATGCCTGCCTCCAAGATGCCTCCGGAGGCGAGCGTGACCGAGCCGCCCGCGCCCGCCGCGCCCACGCCGCCGAGGGTCGCACCGGCGCCCACGGTGATTTTTCCACCGAGCGCGGCGGCGGGCGCGACCAGTGCCACCACCCCCGCGTCCAGCGCGAGCGCGCCGGCGCTGGCCGAACTGTCGCCCGCAAGGAGCAGCACGCCTTCGCCGGTTTTGCGCAGCGTCGCATCCGCCGCCGTGGCCAGTGCGCCGTCATAAACGAGTGCGCCGCCCGGCCCGACCTCCAGCGCCGCGGTCTTGCCCGCCGCGATGCTCATGCCGCCGGCCAGCGTGCCCGTGACCGTCCCGGAGGCGCGCAGCGTGGCGGAATCGGTGAACGCAATGCCTCCCGTTCCGGAACCGAGCTGGGCCGCGTGGTCAAAGACGACCGCGCCGCCCGCGATTTCGATGCCGCCCGCGAAATTGTTCGGCGCAGTGTTGGCGAAGACCAGCTCGCCCGCGCCGCTTTTTTTCAACTTGCCCGTCGGCGCGAACGCCGCGCTGCCCACCGCGCCGGCATCGGCCTCGATGCCGCCCTCGCCCCGGAACACATAACGCGCCGTTCCCGACACCTCCATGCCCGAGACCACCACGCCGCCGGCCTCAATGGTGATGTCGCGGTTGGCGGGATTGGCGGCGTCGGTCTCGCCGTCGAAGATGACGCTGTCGGCGTTGAAAAAGCGGTTTTCAGCGGAGCCTCCGGCGTCGGCCCAGTTTTTCTGCGCGGAGGAGGGGCGGCGCGTCCAGTGGCCGCCCTCGGCGCCTGTCCAGCGCATGACGAGGTTGTTGACGGTATTGGTGACGACGAGCTGGTTGCCCGAGAGCGAGAGGGCGGCGGTGCTGCGGGGGTTGGAGGCCACGCCGTCCACGGTGAGGGCGAGCCGGCCCAAATCCGCCGCGCCGAGCCCGGAGCCCGTCCACTCGATGAGCGCGAAAGAACCGGTCGCCAGCAGCCCGAGGTTGACGGTGCCGGTGCCGGCGAAGCTGAGGTTTTCCACGCGCAGCAGGCTGGCCGAGCCGCTGGTGAAAAGGTCGTGCGCAAACGTGACGCCGCCGCCCGCGACCAAGTCACCCGCGACCGTGAGCGTCTCCGCGTCAACAGCGGTGTCGGTGCCCACCAAGAGGCGGGCGTTGTCGCCGAGGATGAGCCTGGTGCGCCCGGCGAAGACGGTGTCGTTTTGTTTGTGCGTGACCAGCTCGCCGGCGCCGCCGAAGGTCGCGCCGTCGGCCACGGTAATGACGCCGCCGAGTTTGGCGTTCTGGTTGCCGAGGAGGAGCGTGCCTTTCTCCACGTTGACCGCGCCTTGGAAATAGGAGTTGTCGGCGTGGAGGATGAGGGTGCCGCCGGGGGCGGGGGCGGTGCCGGTTTCGACGAGGTCAATCCGCGCGGTGGTGCCGCTGGCGTCGGAGTTGGCGATGGAGTCCCAGGCGGAGGGGTTGCCGGCCGCGCCGATGGCGACGGTGACGCCCTCGGCGATGTCGAAGCGGAGCCGGGTGCTCGCGGTGCCCGAGAAGTAGAAGCCGCCTGCCTTGGCGGCGGCGGTGGCGGTAAAGGCGAAGGAGCCGGAGCGCGCGAGGGCGATTTCGTCCTCCGTCATCGCCACGCCGCGGGCGATGTTGCCCGAATAGACGTAGTCGGTGACGCCGGTGGTGCCGGTGAAGACGAAGCGCTGGCCGTCGATGATGGGCGCGTTGTTGTAGAGGAGGGCGGTGTTGGCGTAATCGTAGAACGCGCCGCCGGCGACGCCGGCGAAGTTGTCGGCGAAGCCGGCGTGGTCGAAGAAGTTGAAGGAATGGTAGCCGAGGGTGTCCAGACCGATGGCGCCGCCGTAGCGGGAGGCCCAGTTGCCGGCGAAGTAGCTTTCGCGGACGACGCTTTGCTGGACGCCGTTGGCGTTGGTATTGAGGCCGCCGGCGTAGGCGGCGATGGCGCCGCCGTAGCCGATGGTGTTGGCGGTGCCGACGCCGGCGGCGTAATTGCCGGTGAAGGTGCCGGAGGTGATCGAGAGGCCGTGGAGGGTGCGGATGGCGCCGCCGAGGGAGAGGGCGAAGTTTTTATCGAAGAGGACGTTGGTGAGGCTGGTGGCGATGGCGGTGGAGCCGATTCTGAACGCGCCGCCGCCGTGGGCGGAGGTCTTGGTGGAGCCGTTGCCGATGAAGGAGGCGTTGGTGATGTCGATGGTGTTGCGGTTCTGATAAAAGACGCCGCCCTCGCCGCTGGTGATGTTGTTTCTGAAGATGACGCGCCCGGTGGAGCCGGAGGGGGCGATGGTGAAGACGGTGGCGTTGTTGGTATTCATCTCAAAGACGCCGCCGTTGGCGGTGGTGGTGACGTTGGTGATGGTGACAGTGACGCCGTCGTTGATCAGCCATGTGGGAGTACGGGCAGTCGTAAACTGCTGCCGTGCGGGCGCGTCGAACGTGATGGAATCCGCAAAGACATGGGTGCCGGAAGTGGTTGGCGGAGTCTGAGCCAAGGCAACTGGCGAAATCGCTAATGCGACCAGTGCCAACGCAAGAGAGCGGAGGGAAATCATGTGTTTTTGCTTTTTCATAAAATGTGTCCTTTCAGGTTTGGCCGGATGGTGTTGGGGAGTCTGGCGATATTATTGTCGCGATTTGTTTATGAGAACACGGGGTGCCAGAAGTGCGGCGAGGGCTGCTGCGAACAGCCAACTCGGGGCGCCGCCACCGCCTCCACCACCGCTGTTTCCTCCGTCACCATTATTACCGCCGGAAGTGCCTGAATCGGCAGGCAGGGCCTCGATTGGGAGCGTTATGATCTCGCCAGTGGTGACACCCCGGTAACGACGAATGACGGTGTTGCCTGTGTCGGCTATGTAGAAGGTGCGGGTTCCGCCCGCAGTGATGGCGGAGGGGCTGGCGAGCCAGCCGTTGTTGACGGTCAATGTGTCCGACATGGTGTCATCCTTAAAGCCCGCGGTGCCGGGATACTGGCCCGCTATCGAAAGAACGCTGCCGGAATGAATCACGCGAATGCGGTGTTTGCCAGTATCGGCCACATAGATTCGCCCGGTGATGTTGTCCACAGCCACGCTTTCAGGAGAGTCGAATCTGGCGGAGGCAACAGCACCGTCAGTGGTGCCGGGCGTGGTGCCGCCGGCAAAAAGCGAAACGCTGCCTGTGACCATGTCGATGTGACGGATGGCATGATTTCCGGTATCGGCCACGTAGAGATCGCCGTCGTTGTCGATAGCGATGCCGGAGGGCGTGTTGAAAAGCACCTCGGGTCCGACGCCATCGGAAAATCCTGCCACACCACCACCGGCGATGATGTAAACCGCGCCAGTGGAATCGATTTTCTTGATCAAGTGATTGCCGGTGTCGGCCACATAGATGTCGCCATTGGTGTTGTGCGCGACGACATCGCGAGGTCCGTCGAAGACGTGGGAAGCGGAAATGGTGGACACTGCGCCATCGGGGGCGATGGCGCGAATGCGGGAGTTACCGGTGTCTGCGACGATAAGTCGCCCGGTGGCATCAAGAGTGAGCCCGCGCGGAGCGTTGAATCGCGCGATATCGGATGCCCCGTCGCTGTTGCCGGATTCATCGGACTGCCCGGCAAACACCAGCGCTTTCTGGTTGGATTGCGTGACAACGTAAATGGCGTGGGCGTCGGCGATGTAGAGATCGGGTGCGTCCGAATCCGAGGCGGCGACGATGCCGGCGGGAGCTATGAAGGTCTCAGCGAGAAGCTGAAGTGTCACGGGGTTGCTGTAAACATCCTCGGTGTGGTTCATCGCGACATAACGGTATTGCCAGCCGTTTCTGCCGGTGGTGTTGACAATGGTCAGGTGCGCGGTGCTCACGCCTTCGTAATCGAGAGACATGCCAACATCGGTCCAGTCGCCAGTGCCGCCGTTGCGATATTGCCATTTGTATGTTGGCGTGGGAGTGCCGGTGGCGGAGGCGACAAGATCAAGGGGGTGATACCCGGCAACGACAGGCTGTGTGTCAACGAGTGGTGCGAGATCGTAAGGTTTAACGGATGCCGTGTATTCGCCGCTGATCGGAAGCGGCACGGTGTCACCACCGGCGGCTTGGAGAGAGAGCACGCCGTCCGTGACTCCCTCGGGTGCGGCCACGACGATTTCCGTGTCGGTTTTGGAGATGAAAGTGGTGACCTCGATGTCGCCGAAGAAAATTTTTGTGACGTCGTCGAGATTGACACCGGTGATGGTGACAGGTTTGCCCGGCCAGATGGCATCATAACGGATGGCGCTTACAGCGGGCGGAAGCTGTGTGAGGTCGGAAAGTCCGGTGGTGATGCCGTGATTGGTGCGCACGGTGACCTCGTCGGCTGTGGCGGTGGTCACGCCGTCAGGGAGCGTGGCATTAATCTCGGTTATATTTGAGGAAACAATGGCGGCAGACTTGCCATCAATAAGCACTTCCTTGAGCGCGGTGAAGTTGATGCCGGCGATGGTGATGGTTTTGCCAGAGATGGAGACGCCGGTGATCGCGGGTGTGGGCAGCGCGGGCAGGCCGCAGGCGGCGCGGAAGGCGTAGGTGTCGAGCGGGCGGCTGAGGCGGTAGGCGTTGGCGTATTGGGTGTAAACGCCGATGTAGATGAAGATGTGCTGCTGGCCGGCGGCTTCGTCCACGATGGAGCCGCCGGGGTGGTAGCCGTCTTTGTAATAATCGAGGTCGGCGCCGACTTGCGCGCCGCCCAGGATGATGCCGCGGCGTTCGACGAGGTTGCCGTCGAAGCGCCAGGTGGTGCCGCCGGCGAGGAGGTCCACGGGGTCGATGCTCCAGATGTTGAGCGATTTGTTGCACGGGGCGGGGTCGGCGGGGTCGGCGGGTCGGGGGTTTTCGGCGCCGTTGCCCCAGCGGGAGGATTGGA
>JAIRTK010000281.1 GCA_031254955.1 Opitutaceae bacterium | reverse complement strand
TGGTTTTGTCGGCGATGTTGTCGCCGGTGTAGAGTTCGGCCTTGAAGACGTAGGCGCCGAGGGGGTCGTTGGTGGCGGATTCGAGCACGATCATGCGGTGGGTGGCGTTGTCGCCGTTGGAGGCGGCGACATAGACATACCAGCGGCCATCGAGGAAGTGGAGTTCGGGTGCCCAGATTTGTTTCGAGTGCGGGCCTTTCGCGGGCGCGCGCCAGACGACGCGGCGCTCGCCGAGCGAGGCGGGCGAGGTGGATTTGCAGATGGCGACGCCGAGGTCGTTTTCTGACTGGCAACAATAGTAGGCGCCGTCGTGCCGGACGAGCCAGGGGTCGGCTCCGATGGCGATGGGGTTGGTGAAGGTATTCGCGGCGGCGGCTCGCGCACCCGAGACGAACGCCAGGACGGGCGCGACGATTATCAGGAAAAGCGCTCGATGCGGTGATGTCATGATCAGCGCAAAGATGTTTACGGCGTGTTTTTCCGTTAAGGCTTTCGCAAAAAACATAGAGGATTGCCGCCGTTTCCGCATCTTGTCACGGAACCCAGCCATGACAAAACCCGCCCCCGTCACTCCGTGCTTTCGCGCGGTCGTCCTCGCCGCAACCTGCCTGTTCGCCGCCGCCCCGCTCGTTGGCGCAAAGGAAAACCCGAGGCAGGCCCGAATCGCCGCCACCCTGCGCGCCGCCTTCGATTGGCAGGCCGCGCACCGCACCACCGCCAAGGCCGACAAGGCCGACAACGGCCCGCGCGGCTGGGTGCACGGCGCGTTCATGACCGGCATCATGGAGGCGTGGCGCGCGACCGGCGACCGCGCCTACCTCGACTACGCTTGGAAAACCGCCGAGGAAAATGCCTGGCGGCTCGGCCCGCGCTTCGAGCACGGCGACGACCACATCATCGCGCAATCCTACCTCGAACTCGCCGAAATCGACCGCGCGCGCGCCGACCTCAAGCCCGTCATCGAGACCTTCGACAAGCTGCTCGCGCAAAAACACGCCGGCGCGAAACTCCTCTGGTGGTGCGACTCGCTCTACATGCAGCCGCAAGTCTGGGCGCGCCTCTCGAAAGTCACCGGCGACCCGAAATACCTCGCCGAAATGGACCGGCTTTACTGGGAGTCCGTCGATTACCTTTACGACAAGGAAGAGCGCCTGTTTTTCCGCGACAAAGGGTATATGCCGCACGACAAGGACTTCAAACCCGTGCGCGCGAAGAACGGGCGCAACGCCTACTTTCAGGAGCGCAACGGCAAAAAAATGTTCTGGTCGCGCGGCAACGGCTGGGTTTTCGCCGGACTTCCGCGCATCATGGATTACCTCCCGAAAAACGACCCGCGCCGCGCCCGCTACGAGACGCTCTTCAAGCAAATGGCCGCGCGCATCCTCGAACTGCAACCCGCCGACGGCCTCTGGCGCATGGGCCTGCTCGACCCCGCCGCCTACGGCCACGGCGAGGCGAGCGGCAGCGCGTTTTTCCTCCACGGCTTCGCCTGGGGCGTGCGCAACGGCCTCCTCGACGCCGCGACCTACCGCCCGGCCATCGAACGCGGCTGGCGCGCCCTTCGCGCCTGCCAGCACCCCGACGGCATGGTCGGCTACGTGCAGCCCATCGGCGCCGCGCCCGGCAGGCACGCTGAAAACACATCGCAGGAATATGGCACCGGAGGCTTCCTGCTCGCCGGCTCGGAACTCTACAGACTCAACGCGGACGGGATCGCCGCGCCCGTCGCGAAGCCCGCGCCCGAGGCGTCCGCGCAACGCGCCTATCAAGTTTCCGTCCTCACGCGCATCATCGGGCCGATGCTCACCGCCGCCGCCGGGGGAAAATTGAAGGAAACACTGCCCGGGATCGGCACGCCCCGCGACCGCTTTGCCCCGCTCGAAGCGCTCGCCCGCGGACTCGCGGGCGCCGCCCCGTGGCTCGAACTCGGCCCCGGCGACGACGCCGAGGGCAAACTCCGCGCGCTCCACATCGACCTCGCCGTGCAAGCCATCCGCCAGTCCACCGACCCGGAATCACCCGCCCGCGTGCTCTTCGACGAACGCGGCCAGCCCTTGGTTGACACGGCGTTTCTCGCGCAGGCGCTGCTCCGCGCGCCCACGCAACTCTGGGGCAACCTCGACGCGCAGACACGCGCCAACGTGATCGAGGCGCTCAAAACCTCGCGCCGGACAAAACCGTTCAAAAACAACTGGGAACTCTTCAGCGCCACCGTCGAGGCCGCGTTGCTCAAGTTCACCGGAGAGTGTAAAATCGAGGCCATCGAAACCGCCGTGAACGATCACAACACCTGGTATAAAGGCGACGGCGCCTACGGCGACGGCGCGCGGTTCCACTGGGACTATTACAACAGCTTCGTAATACAACCCATGCTCTGGGAGGTGCTCGAAGTGTGCGCCGAAAAAAACCTTCCCATCGCGAAACACCTTCCCCAAATCCAAAGACGCGCCCGCCGCTACGCCGCCGTGCAGGAAATGATGATCTCGCCCGAAGGCACCTTCCCCGTCATCGGGCGCTCCTCGACCTACCGCTTCGGCGCGCTGCAAACACTCTGCCTCGTGGCGCTGCGCAACCAGCTTCCGCCGACCCTAGCGCCCGGCGCCGTGCGCGCCGCGCTCACCGCCGTCATCAGGCGCATGATCGAGGCGCCGGGCGCCTTCGATGAAAACGGCTGGCTCCGGCGCGGCGTCGTCGGGCACCAGCCGCGGATGGCCGAGGGCTACATCAACAACGGCAGCGTTTACCTGTGCACCTTTGGCCTGATCCAGCTCGGACTGCCACCGGACGATCCCTTCTGGACCGAACCCTCCCTTGCCTGGACACAGCAGCGCATATGGGCCGGCGAGGACCTGCCCGCCGACCACGCCATGTGACTCCCGCGCCATCCGCCGTCCGGCGGACGACCGGGAAAATCCATAGAGGATTTTTATCCCGGACGCATCAACACCCTGTCCCCGCAACGCCTTATGCCCTCCCAAACAACCCGCCTCCCGCTGCTGTCCGCCCTGCTGCTGACGGCATTTTTCTCCGGCCCTCTCAACGCCGACCCCATCACCCTCACCGACAGCGGCACCCGCCTCGTCCTCAGCGGCATCGCGCAAAATGACGACATCGTGAGCACCGGCACGGGCAACTCCGTGGAACTCCAAACCACCGGCACCCTCGCCGGCAGCCTGCTCGGCACGCCCGGCATCGACGACAGTGGCTTCACGCGCCTCGCGATGCACGGTGACTACTGGCGCCTCAGCGGCACCGCGGAGCTTCTCGGCACCTCCGCGACCACCTTCCATATCGCCACCGGCACGCTCGCGCTGGCCGGTCGCGTGCTCACCGGCGGCACCGCCGCCGGCGACGCCGCCACCATCACGATAGACCCCGGCGCCACGCTCCTCTTCAGCGAGTCCGGCACCGCCGCTGCCGCCGCCATCGTCAACAACGGCCGCATCCTCGTCTCGCGCCCCGGCACCACGTATCTCACCTATGACATCTCCGGCGACGGCCTCATCGAGACCGAAAACACCGTCTGGCTCACTGGCACCAACACCCACACCGGCGGCGTCCTCGCGAGCACCGGCAACCTCTACGTCCGCGCCCCCTCCGCCCTCGGCACCGGCACCGTCACGCTGAATACGCCCCTTACCAGCGGAGGCTTCTGGGTGGCTCCGGACACCGCCGGCGATTTTCTCTTCGACAACCCCCTCGTCGGCACCGGACGCATCATCGTCAACATGACCTCGGGCACGGATGTCTTCGCCTTCGGCCCCGCCACCGGCACCGGCTTCGGCGGCATCTTCATCATGCAAGTCGGCACACTCCACCTCTCCGGCGCCACCGACGCCGTGCTTGCCAACGCCTCCAACCTCCGCCTCGACCGCGGCGCCAACATCACCATCGGCGCCGGCGCGCACACCTACAACGGAATCACCACCAGCGCCAACGGCGCCGTCATCGGCACGCCCATCGTGCTCTCCTTTGAAAGCGACTTTTCCAACCCTGCCGGACCGGCGCCGGCCCGTGTCAACATCGACACTTTCTCCGTGGCCGCCAACACCGTGATGAAAATCCAAGTCGAACCGAAGCCCGGCGTTGCCGTGGTGGCGCCTTGGTTCGTGGTCACGCCGTCCGGAGCGTCCCTGCTGCAAATGGACGAGGCCTCCGCGTCCCTCGTCACCGGCACCCTGCTCGCGATGAACCCCGGCAAAAACATCGCCACGGCGGACCTCGCCCGCATCCTCCACGCGCCGCTGACCGGCTCCGGCACGGCGGCGGCGCGGCTCGACCCGATTGTGCAGGCCGGCGGCACTGTCGCCAATTTCGTTTCAAATTATTTTACCACCGCCACCACCAGTGGCATCTACCTCAACTACGGCCTCGTCGGCATTGAAACCCTCGCCGGCAAAACCCTCACCCTTGCCGACGACCTCATCAGCCCTGCCGGCGCCAATGACTGGAAACTCCCCATCAGCGGTGGCGGCAACCTCGACATCGCCGCCACGCGGAGCATCACTCTCTCCAGCCGCTGGGGTAATTTCACCGGCGCCGCCACCATCACCAGCGGCACCCTCATCATGACCGGCATCCTCGGCACGGGCACTGTCACCATCAACCCCGGCGCCGTCCTCCAAATCGGCAACGGCACCGCCCCCAACGCCACCGGCCTCCAGCCCGTGCCCTACGCCGGCGGCGACATCGTCAACAACGGCACGCTTCTTTTCAGCCTCGGCAATCCTACCGCCGCCGACATGGTGGCCATCTCCAGCAATATCTCCGGCACCAGCGCGCTCACCATCAACGGAGGTCGCATCACGCTCACCGGCACCAACACCTTCACCGGCGGCTTGATCATCAATTCATCCGCCAACGAAAGCTACGCCGAGAAAACCGTCTCCCTCGGCTCCGGCACGGTGACGATCAGGGGAGGCAAAAGCCTTTGGCTGCTCCCCGACAACACCGGCGATCAAGTCTGGACCCAGCCGCTGTCCACCGAGGGTAACGGTCGCGTGATTGTCCGCATGTTTGACGCCGCCGACACATTCTCCTTCCAAAACGGCGCGACCCTCGCCACCAGCGGCACCGGCGACCAGTCCCGCGAATCATTCATCCTACAACGCGGCACCTTCCTGCTCGACGACAACGCTGTCGCGATTATGGCCGGAAGAAAAGTCCGCGTGGACGGCGGCGCCACCCTTAAAATAGTCCCCGGCACCCAGCACTTCAAATCCCTCAAGTTTGACCCGACGGACAACTCCGGCCTCGGCTATCGAATCCTCTCCTTCGACGCGGATTTCAGCAACCCAGCCGCGCCCGTGCTCAGCCACCTCCTTCTCGACGCTCTCGAAGTCACCACGAACCTTACCCTCCGCTTCGACAGTTCCTCGCCGCTCGGCACCATCCCCACCCCCGCCGTGCCGCCCAACGCGAACCTGCTGACCATGGACGACGACACGGGCAACAACGTCTTCTCCGGCACCCTCCTCTCCTTCTCGTCGCCAGGCCGCACCTTGTCCGCATTGGAGCAATCCCGCCTCCTCCTCGACCAGCAAATCTACGTGAACGGCACCGCCGCCGACACCCTCTCGACCGGAGGCGATTTCATCCAGAACTCCGCCACCGTCGGCAGGCTCCTTTACGGCTACAACCTCAGCTCGGACAACAAAGGCGTTTACCTCAACGCCGGCCTCGCCGGCATCGAAGTGCTGGAAGGGCAAACGCTCACGCTCTCCGGCGACACCACCGGCACGCCCGGCGCCAACGAATTCAGCCTGCGCATGACCGGCTCGGGCGGCCTCGACATCCGCGCCACCGAGTCCATCACCATCTCCAACCGCAGCAACACCCTCGCCGGCATGACCACCGTCGCCACGGGCACCCTCCTGCTCACCGGCAACCTCCCCGGCGGCGTCACCATCGACCCAGGCGCCACCCTCCAAATCGGCAACCTCTCCGCCTTCGGCGAAGTCGGCGGCTCCCTCGTCCACAACGGCACCCTCCTCCTCCGCCGCTCCAGCGGCACCATCGCCGCCAACATCTCCGGCGCCGGCCAGGTCGCCCTCGACTACGGCAGCAACATCTGGCTCACCGGCTCCAACTCCCACACCGGCGGCGTCCACTTCGCCGGCCCCGCCGCCAGCTTCTACCTCGGCTCCGCCGGCGCCCTCGGCACCGGCACCATGAGCATCGCACCCAGCTCGGCCAACATCCGCATCGACGTTTGGATGCGCCCGTCCGAAAAAGCCGACTTCATCATCGACAACCCCGTCGCCTGGTCCGCCACCAATTCGCGCCTCATCGTTTTCATGCCCGAACCCGGATACACATTCGGCTTCGGCAATGCCCCCGCCTCCACCTTCGAAGGCATCTTCATCGGCCAGCGCGGCACCTACGACCTCTCCGGTGACACCGGTGCCGTCCTTGCCGGCGCGACCTCGCTCCGCTTCGACCGGGGCAGCAACATCATCCTCGGCTCCAGCGGCACGACCATCCTCCGCAGCGTGGAATTCTCCCATCTCAACCCCGCCGCCAACGCGACCGGCGGCACCGACCCCTACGCCAGAATCCTCTTCGACGCCGACTTTTCCGACCCGCAAAACCCCGCCATCCTGAGCAACCTCCTCGTGACCGAGCGACTCTCCATCGGCACCTCCACCCGCGTCCAGCTCAACTACACCGGCGACATCCCCGTGCCCGCCTTCACCCCGCCCGAAACCGGAGCAAACATCCTCGCCGTGGACGACGAAATAAACCGCCACGGCTTCGCCGCGAAACTCATCTCCCTCGAACCCTCCGCTGTGCTCACCGGCCCCGTGAACTGGCTCGCCAACATGGTGCTCCTCAATGCCGCCGGCGACCGGCTCAACGCCGCCAACGGATTCGACTTCATGCAGGACGGCGAAAAAATCGGCACCGGCTACGCCAACTACTTCATCGGCCAGCAGGCGGACGGACTTTACATGAACTACGGCTTCGCCGAACTCCACATTGACGCCGGCAAGACCCTTGCCCTCTACGGGGACACCGCCCAAGACGACAGCTTCATCGCCATGCTCTCCGGCGAAGGCAACGTGGACATCCGCGCCACCAACACCATCAAACTCGGCACCTACAACGGCGAAAGCTCCCTCACCGGCGCCGTCACCCTCCACTCCGGCACCCTCGCCTTCGCCACCCCCGTCGCCCTCAGCTCCGCCTCCCGCCTCGCGCTCGCTCCCGGCACCGCGATGAACCTCAACTTCACCAACCAGGCCATCGGCGCCCTCGACGCACCCGCCTCCACCACCATCGACCTCCACTCGGGCCGCCTCACCATCGCCCGAAACGGCGCCATCGACGGCGCCCTCACCGGCAACGGCATCATCACCGTCGCCAACAACGCCACCCTCGATGTCGGCGGCGGTGACAACCCCGGCCTCGACGCCAACTGGATCGTCGCCCCCGGCGCCACCCTCCGCTTCCACGCCGCCGGCGCAGCCGGCATCGGACGCGTCTCCGGCTCCAACGCCAACACCAGCGCCATCCTCCTGGCCGGACTCCCAGACGGCGAGTTCAACGCCGAAGTCACCGGCAACGGCGTCCTCACCATCGCCTCCTCCACCCTCGCCATGACCAAGGGCGTCAGCATCAGCACCTTCAAAATCGAAACCTCCGACCTCACCGTCCGCCACGCAGGCGGCCTCAACGCCACCACCACCGAAGCCCTCGACTCCATCATCCGCATCGACACCAGCAGCCACATCCAGGCCGGCACCCTCCGCCTCGACAACTCCACCCTCGCCTTCGTCCCCCAACGCCACGGCGCCTTCGGCAACCTCCTCGTCAACGCCCTCGAAACCACCGGCACCGCCACCATCCGCATGAATGCCGACCTCACCCGCGCTGGCGCCGCCGACAGCATCATCGTCCTCGGAAACCTCACCGGCTCCTACGAACTCGACATCACCAACGTCGCCCCTGGCGGTCGCGGCGACGACGCCGTCGCCCACCGCGTCGTCCGCGCCCCCGAACCCACCGGCGCCGACCCCGACCCGCGCGCTCACTTCACCCTCAAAAACGGCTCCATCGAAGCCGGCGCCTTTACCTTTGAACTCCTCCGCGGCGACCCCGAAAACGCCGGCTTCCTCATGACCGACCCCCTCAGCTACTACCTCGCCGTCGCCAACGCCAGCCCCCTCAGCCGCGCCGCCCAAGCCGTGCTCTCCACCGCCGCCATCGCCGGCGCCGAGTGGCGCTACAGCCTCGACTCCCTCAACAAACGCATGGGCGAGCTGCGGCAGGAAATCTTCCTCTCCGGCAAGAACGACTTCAACAACACCTGGGGCCGCTCCTCCGCCTACTCGCTCAAGGCCGCCGACAGCCTCGCCGGCGTCGCGTTCGACGAAACCGTTTACAACTTCTCCTTCGGCATCGATGTCGGCCACCGCTTCGGACGCTCCTCGCTCCTCCTCGGCCTCTACGGCGACATCGGTTATGTTGACCGCGACTTCGACGACCGCGGCACCGGCTCGACCAACAGCCACGGCGCCGGCCTCTACGCCACCTGGCTCCACGAAACAGGCTGGTATGCCGACTTCTCCTTCCTCGCCGCCACCCGGAAAAACAAATTCACCGCCCTCGCCCTCGACGGCACCTCCGCCCGCGGCGACTACACCGGAAAATCCTTCAGTGGATCGCTGGAGGTTGGCCGCAGAATCAACCTCCCCCGCTCGTGGTGGCTGGAGCCGGGCGTCCAGTTCGCCGTCGCCGACTTTTTCAGGAGCAACTACACGACCGACAACGGCATCGCCGTCCACATCCCTCGGACCACCGCCCGCCAGACCCGCCTCCAAGTCCGCCTTGGCCGCGACGACGGCGAAAGCCGCCTGCGCCCCTACGGACGCCTCGCTTTGGCCCGCTGCGACGACGGCGCGCTCAACATCACCGCCAACGGACGCGCGCTGCCCGGCGACACCAATGCCGACGACACCCGCTGCGAATTCGGCGCCGGCGCCTCCATCATCCTCTCCGAAAACAGCCAGCTCTACCTCGAATACGAATACGCCCAGGCCGACCACTACAAACGCCCTTGGGCGCTCAACGCCGGCCTCCGCCGCTTCTGGTGAGCCGCCGCTCCCGATAAACCCCACTCCTGTTAAACGCCGCTCCCGATAAACACCGCTCCTGTTAAACGTCACTCCTGCTAAACGGCCACTCTTGGTAAACGCTACTTCTGGTAAAACCCGCGCCCGCCATTTTCGGCAAACCCGCGCCCGCCGCTGCGTCCCGCTCAAATCCAACCCTTATGACACCCCGCCAGTTTGAATGGATTTCCCCTCCTGCCACCCCGAAGCGACGGCAGCGATTGCCCTTTTCAGCCTCGGCGGAACGGCAGCGGGATTACGCACGCCTCCCCGCCCCCGCCGCCGCCAACAGGAGCGCGGGCATTCCTGCCCGCGAAACCGCCTCCACCCGCTTCCAGCCCCACCGGGGCTTTGCTGCCTCATCCATCCACAAATAAAAACCTCCTTCCTCGTCCCCTATGAAACATTGTGACCCATCCGCCCCGGTGCTCCGGGCCGCCCTTGCCAAAACCGCCGCGCTCCTCACCCTCGGCCTCCTCCTCGCCTCCGGCCTCCCCGCCGCCGCCGTTACCACCACCGCCGCTGACGACCCATCCGCCGCCGCCGACACCGACTCGCCCGCCCCGCAAGACACCGGCGCCATCGAAGGCCGCGTCTATCTGCCCTCCTCCGACCGGTTTTTGGAAAACGCCCTCGTCACCATCGAAGGCGTCGGCCTGGACACCCTCACCGACGCCATCGGCGCCTACCAATTCTCCGGCGTCCCCGCCGGCCCCGTGAACATCACCGCCAGCTTCACCGGCTTTCCGCCCCGCACCGAGACCATCGTCGTGCGCCCCGGCGAAACCGCCACCCTCGACATCCACATCACCACGCTCGCCCCTCGCGCCGGCACGGAAGAAGACGCCGACATCCTGAAACTCGACACCTTCACCGTCAACGCCGACCGCTACGAAACCGGCTCCGCCCTCGCCCGCAACGAACAACGCTACGCCGCCGACATGCGCACCGTCGTCGATGCCGGGGAGTTCGGCGAAAATCCCACTGGCAACATCGGCGAGTTCATGAAGCACCTCCCCGGCGTGAGCATCGTCAGCACCAACGGCGAGCCTCGCGCCATCGCCATCGACGGCATCTCCGCCGAGCACGTTCCCATCACCTTCGCCGGCTTCAGCCTCGCCAACGCCGCCTCCGGCTCGCAAAGCCGCCAAGTCGAGCTGGAAGGCGTTTCCCTCTCCAGCGCCTCGCGCATCGAAATCACGTTCGCCCCCACGCCCGAAATCGAGGGCCGCGCCCTCGCCGGCTCCGTCAACATCGTGCCCCGCAGCGCGTTTGAATCCTCCCGCCCCCGCCTGGAACTGAGAACCTACATCACCTTCGACGGCGACCACTTCACGCTGAACAAAGGCCCCGGCCCGCATTTCAGCCCCACACGCAAGGCCGGCCCCAATGCCGCGATTTCCTACGTCCTTCCCGTCAACAAACGCTTCGGCTTCACCATCACCGCCAAACGCGCGCTCTATTACAACGCCAAGGAAATGCAGCGCACCTACTGGCGCGGCTCGTCGGACAGCGTGGGCGACTCCCACTTCCCCCTCACCGATGTCAACAACCCCTACCTCTCCCGCATCGACCTCTACCAAGGCGCCTCCCTCAACGAACGCGCCGATTTTTCCATCACCGCCGACTGGCGGCTCACCCGCCACGACCGCCTCTCCTTCGCCTTTCAATACGGCTACCAGAACATCAAGTTTAACAACCGCATCCTCACCGTCGCCATCCAGCACTTCGACGCCGACAACGCCGGCCTCCTCTCCCCCTACTACTCCGAGGGCGGCGGCTATGTCCGCCAGCACCAGGAAGCCCGCCGCAAAACCAACACCACCTACATGCCCACGCTCACCTGGCGCCACATCGGCCCCAAGTGGAAAATCGACGCCGGCATCGCCTACTCCCACGCCACCAGCCACTACAACGACCTGCCCTACGGCTTCTTCTACTCCGCCAACGCCGACCGCGGCAACGTCAGGGTCATCTTCGACGAAATGCACTACACCGGCCCCCGCCGCATCACCATCACCGACCTCGGCGGCGACAACGCCGCCATCAACCCCTATGCGCTCGACGACCTCTCCATCACCAACGTTTACAGCCGCTACAATGACGCCTACGAAAAAATCACCAACGGCTTCCTGACAATCCGCCGCGACCTCCGGCTCGGCCCCGCGCCCCTCTTCCTCAAGGCGGGCTATAATTACAAACAGACCAGGCGCGGACGCCACAACGTCAACAATCTCGACTGGAAGTATCTGGGCGCGGACGGCAAGGCCAGCGGCCCCGGCAACGATTCCTCCACCGGCATCATGCACCCGCCCGCCTCCAATGACGACGGCGCCAAAATCTTCGGCAACGCGGACCTCTCCACCCTGCACGTGGGCTTCGGCCATCCCAACATCGAATGGGTCGATCTGGCCGCGCTGTATCAAATGCAACAAGCCAACCCCGGCTACTTCGCCATCCAGAACAACGATGAAAATGCCATCAACCTCTATGATGTGTCCGAAACCATCAACTCCGCCTACTTCCGCTCCGACCTGTATCTGTTCAACCGCCGCCTGCAAATCGTCTCCGGCGTCCGCGTGGAGCGCACCGACATCGAAGGCAGCGGCCCGCTCCGCACCAACATCGGCGGGCGCATGACTTGGGTCCGCTACGGCGCGCGCTCCGATGTCGGCTACTCCAACTGGTTCCCCCGCGTCAACCTGACCTACGAAATCACGCCCGACCGCACCGCCGGCGCCAGTTCCACCAGCAATCGCTTCAACCTCAAAAACTCGGAAATTGATCCTTGGACCTCCAAGACCTTTACCCTCGGCCTCGATTATTATTTCTCGCGCAACGGCTCGCTGACCGCCCGTGCCTTCAGCCGGGAAATCGACAAATTCTTCATCAACACGGTCGAGCCTGTGTCGGAGGCGCTGCTGTCCCACTACGGGCTGGATGCGAATGAATACGAAGGCTACTACGTGGTCACGCAGACCAACAGCTCCTCCCCGGCGACCGTCAAGGGCGTGACGCTTGATTACAAGCAGGCCCTCACCTTCCTGCCCCGCTGGGCGCGCGGCGTCAGCGTGTATGCCAACGCCACCCTCAACTCCCTGTCCGGGCCGGGTGAGGAAGACCTGATTGATGCCGACGGCGCCTTCAGGCCAAGGCTCTATAAGGGCGGAATCTCCTTGGTTCGTAAAAAATACTCGCTGCGCGTCAGTTATATTTTCATGGGCCGCACCAAGACCGGCATCAACTCCTCCACCAATGTCCCCAAGGGCACCTACACCTACCTCACCGATCACAAGCAAATCGACCTCAGCGGCGAATACCGCATCAAAAACTGGACGCTCTATTTCAGCATCAGAAACCTCACCGGCGAACCGGAGCGAACCTACGAAATCTGCGGCCCCGACACCCCCGCCATCGCCCGCCTGCGCTACCTGGAGGACTACGCCCCGCAATACACCTTCGGCATCAAGGCCGTGTTCTAGACGCCGCCGCATGTGAAATTCTGGTCCTCGCTCTTTTCGATGGCTGAAAACGTTAAAAAAACCCACGCAGAGACCCGGAGGCGCAGGGAGAATCCAAGGACTTCTCCGCGCCTCTCCGTGAGAAAAACAAACCATTCAAAATAGCGAAGAGCCGAACTCCCTCACCGCAATCAACCGCAAAACACCTCATGCACCCAAACCACCTCCGCGCCCTCGCCGCCGCCCTTGCCACCCTCGCCTCCGCGGTCACACTTTCCGCCGTGCAACCCGCCATCACCATGACACCCTTCGGCACCCTGCGCGACGGACGCGCCGCGCAACTCTACACCCTCGCCAATTCCCACGGCGCCAAAGTCGCCATCACGAACTACGGCGGCATCGTCACGCGCATCCTCGTGCCCGACCGCGACGGCAACCTCGCCGACATCGCGCTCGGTTACGACACCCTCGCCGCCTACGAAAAGGACGGCGCGACCACCGGCACCTATTTCGGCGCGCTCATCGGACGCTACGGCAACCGCATCGCGCGCGGCCAGTTCACGCTCGACGGCAAGACCTTCAAACTCGCCGCCAACAACACCCCCGGCGGCATCCCCTGCGCGCTCCACGGCGGCAAAGTCGGCTTCGACAAAGTGCTCTGGGACGCCGCGCCCCTCGTCGAAAAAGACGCCGCCGGCCTCCGCCTCCGCCACCTCAGCAAAGACGGCGAGGAAGGCTACCCCGGCAACCTCGACGTGACCGTCACCTACTGGCTCACCGACAAAAACGAACTCCGCATCGAATACCTCGCCACGACCGACAAAGCCACGCCCGTCAACCTCACCAACCACTCCTACTTCAACCTGCGCGGCGAAGGCTCCGGCACCATCCTCGACCACGTCCTCACGCTCAACGCGTCGCGCTACACACCCGTTGACAAAGGCCTGATCCCCACCGGCCAGCTCGCCCCCGTCGCCGGCACGCCGTTCGATTTCACCAAACCGCACGCCATCGGCGGACGCATCGAAACGCAAAACGAACAACTCCTTTTCGGCGGCGGCTATGATCACAACTGGCTCATCGACCGCGGCTCCGCCAAATCGCGCGCGCTCGTCAAGGCCGCCGAGGTTTACGAACCCGTGACAGGCCGCGTGCTCGAAGTGCTCACCGAAGAACCCGCGGTTCAATTCTACTGCGGCAATTTCCTCGACGGCAAAAACGCCGGCAAAAGCAAAATCGCCTACAAAAAACGCACCGGCCTCTGTCTCGAAACGCAACACTCGCCCGACTCGCCCAACCAGCCCGCGTTTCCAAGCACGATCCTCCGTCCCGGCGAACGCTATGAAACCGCGACCGTCTACCGCTTCTCGGCCCGTTGAACCCCGCCACGCAGGAACCCTGTAAATAGATGACTGCACTTGGCCGCAATCATGCCCGCGTGGCGGAAGTCGGCGGTTTCGCCGCCGCCCGCGCCGCCCTCTCGCTCGGGTTTCGCGTCCTTGCGATTCTCCTGCTCGCCGCGACCCTGCGCCTCGCCTCCGCGACATCGGTCGCGCCGCCCGCGCCCCGTCCGAACGTCCTCTTCATCGCCATCGACGACCTCCCCAACGAACTCGGCTGCCTCGGCGCCGCGCACGCGATCACGCCGCGACTCGACGCCTTTGCCGCGACCGCGCGCGTGTTCACCAAACACTACGTGCAGGTCCCCACGTGCGGCGCGTCGCGTTGCGCGCTCATGACCGGCCTCTACCCGACGCGCCCCGTTCACATCAACAACAACGCCATGCTCGCCACGCACGCGGAGTATGGCCCCCGCACGCTTCCCGCCTGGATGCGCGACCACGGCTACCAAACGCTCGCGCTCGGCAAAATCACCCATTACCCCGGCGGACGCTCCGGGAAAGACTGGACCGAAGGCCCCGAGGAAATGCCCGGCGTCTGGGACCGTTGCTGGATTCCCGCGACGCCTTGGAAAACGCCCGAGGCCATCATGCACGGCTACGCCGACGGACGGCGGCGCATCCCGAAAAAATCCACGCCGCTCGAATGCCACGACGGCCCCGACTCCGCCTATCCCGACCACTGGATCGCCAGTGAGGCCGTCGCCACGCTCCGCGCCCTGAAAAATGCCGCCGGCGCCGCCGGCCCCGACGCCGCCGCCCGTCCGTGGTTTTTTGCCGTCGGCTTTTTCAAACCGCACCTTCCCTTCGCCGCGCCGAAACGCTGGTTCGACCTTCACGCCTCGCAACAAATCCCGCCGCCCCTCGCCACGGCGCGCCCGCCGGAACCCTCCGGCTGGCACGGCAGCGGCGAGTTTTTTGGAAATTATCGCGACCCGCAAAACCGCGCCCCGAATCGCGACGCCGCTTACGCGCTGGAACTGCGCCGCGCGCACGCCGCCGCCGTCAGCTACGTCGATGCGCAAGTCGGGCGCGTGCTCGACGAACTCGCGAAACTCGGCCTCGACCGCGACACCATCGTCGTCGTGTGGGGCGACAACGGCTTCCTCCTCGGCGAGCACGCCATCTGGGGCAAGCACACGCTCTACGAAAACGCCGTCCGCACGCCGCTCCTGATCCGCGCGCCC
>JAIRTK010000098.1 GCA_031254955.1 Opitutaceae bacterium | reverse complement strand
CTTTAGAAGCAGAGCCATGTAGGGGCTTCGCTTGCGAAGCCCGTTGCTGGTGCGCGGTTATCAAGCCGGGCGTCGTTTGCGACGCCTCTGCAAAAGGGTGGTTTTCGTTGGGAATGGGTATGACAACCGCCGCGGCATTCCTTGGCAACCGTCGGCGGCTTCGGCGAAACCGCTTTACCCTAAAGTCAGCGGTCTCGGCGAGAGCGCCGCGAAGGCGCTTCGACAAATGTTGGCGGGGTTGTCAGGCTTCTCGCTTCGTTCGGAACGGCGAGGGTGTCTTATTGGCAAAGGTTGTTTTTTTATGGGGAAAGGGTCTCACTCGTAGCGCAGCGCGTCGATGGGGTCGAGCTGGGCGGCTTTGCGGGCGGGGTAGAAGCCGAAGAAAATGCCGATCAATGCGCTGAACGCGAAGGACACCACGACCGCGGGCGTGGAGACGAGCACGGGCCAGTGTTTCCAGACGGCGATGGTCTGCGAGGAGGCGAAGCCGAGCAGGATGCCAAGCGTGCCGCCCAGCACGCTGAGCACGACGGCCTCGGTGAGAAATTGGAGCAGGATGTCCTTGCCGTGCGCGCCGACCGCCATGCGGATGCCGATTTCGCGGGTGCGCTCCGTCACGCTCACGAGCATGATGTTCATGATGCCGATGCCGCCGACGACCAGCGACACCACCGCCACGGCGAGGATGAGCATGCGCATGGTTTCGGAGGATTTGTTGGCCGCCTCGGCGATTTCGATTTGGTTGACGACGGTGTAGTCAGGTTCGCGGCCTCTGCGGCGTTGCTGGAGGAGGTCGTTGATGTCGTTTTGCACTCGTTTCATCACGTTTTCGTTTTGCGCCTGGACGGTGATGGCGCTGATGCGGTCGCGTTTGGTGACGCGTTTCATCGCGGTGGTGTAGGGGATGACGACGATTTCGTCCTGGTCCTGCCCGAAGGAGTTGAAGCCTTTGGCGGCCAGCACGCCGACGATGCGCAGGGGGATGTTGCGCACGCGGAGGGTCTGGCCGATGGGGTCGATGCCGGGGTAAAGCTGCTCGGCGACGGTGTTGCCGATGACGCAGACTTTGGCGGTGGTGCGCACGTCTTGCTCGGTGAAGAAGTCGCCGTAGGCGAGGGGCCAGGCGCGGATGGCGGGGAAGTCGGCGGATTCGCCTTGGATGAGCGAGCGCCAGTTGAGGCCGCCGGCGATGAGTTGGGTGTAGTCGCGGGTGGTGGGGCTGACGCCGGTGACGCCGGGCACTTCGAGTTTGATGGATTCGGCGTCGTCCACGGTGAGCGAGGTGGCCGAGCCCCAGCCGCCGCGCACGCCGCCGCTGTTGTTGGTGCCGGGGAAGACGGTGATGAGGTTCTGGCCGAGGCTGGCGATTTGGGCTTCGACGGTGGCTTTGGCGCCGCTGCCGAGGCTGACGGTGGTGATGACCGCGCCGACGCCGATGATCATGCCGAGCGCGGTGAGCGTGGAGCGCATTTTGTTTCGGCGCAGGGCGCGGAGGGCGATGATGATGGTGGAGAGGAGGCGCATGGGAGAAATAAGGGGTTGGAGGCGGTGGTGGAGTCAGCCGGTTGGCATCGTTTTAGAGTATCTATCAAAGAGAAAAATCGAGGTGGGTTGTTGTGACCCAGAGAGAGGGCGCGGGGCGCGTTTCGTGGGGGGCGTGGAGAGTCTGTCCGGACAGGTCTTTTTTCTCCGTGTTTTCCGTGTCGGGGCTTTGTGTCTTTTGTATTACAATAGACTTCATTGGGTTTTTTGTGTTTTTGCGCGGGTTGTTTTGTCAGGTGCTTTAATTGTCCGTCTGGTTCACATAACAATCCTGATAGGCGGAGCGTATATACTCAATCGCCCGGGGATAGATGGGTCTGGTAAATTCCACAAACAGGTCTTGATGTTGCGGGGAAACCTTGGGTTGCGTTCTGGCGCGGTGTTTTTGCTCGGGTGAGAGCGCCCGGTCGTCGCCTGTGTAACCGCCCCAGACCGTGCTCCAAATGTGTTTGCCGGCAAAGGCGCGCTGGTCCGCGAGTCCGCCGCCCGGCGCACGGAGGATGCGGATGCGCAAGGTGCCGGTCGAAATGATTTCGCGTTGGAAGGTCGTGAATTTTGCTTTCACCGTGGCGCGGGCATCGAGGTCCTTGCCGTCCACCTTGACCGAGCCGACGATCACGTTGTCCCGTTTCACGTCCACGGTGTTGCTGGATTCTTTTGTGTGGCCAATCGAGAAATCGCCGAAATCGAGCGTCATATATTGATGGGGGGCGCGCATGTTTTCGTTTTTTGCCTCTTCGGGGGTGTAGAACCGCACCAGTTGGCCGCGGTTTCTCCGGTCGAAGTCCGCCATCAGTTCCGAGTAGAAGAAGTCGGCGGAAAGTTGAAGGTTGGCGGGCATTTTGGGCGGTTCCACAATCACGCGCAGTGTCGCGGCCCGCGCGGCTTCCCGCAGTCTGGCGGCGGCGTCGCGATAGTTGTCCGCATAAGTGTTGGTTTTTTTGAAGTAGTGATACGCCGTCCGCGCCTGTTCCAGGGTGTTGTTGTTCAGGGCGTCGATTCCTCGGTTATACGCATCCTCGGCGGCGGTGTTTCTGGCTTGTTGCAGTTCGGCGTGAAATTCCCGTGGCCGGGGAATCAGTCTGTTCGCATCGGGGGCGGAGTGTATTTCATCGGCGAGCCGGTTCAGTTGTCCGTATTTCGCAATGGCCATGTCGTGTTTTTCCAGGCCGCCGCGCGACGAGGCGGTTTGGATTTCGCGCAGGGCGGTTTTCACCGCCAGGGGGTAGGCTTTGAGCAGGACGTTTTGCGCGGCGGTGTCGCCGGGTTTGGCGCGCAGGGTCCTGGCGGCTTCGGAGGCGGCTTGATAATAATGGCCTTTTTCCAGCAGTCTGGCCGGCGAGGCGCAGGCTGCGAGCAGGAGCGCGATGGCGCAGCAGCACGGTCCGTGAAATAGCAAAAGATCGCGCGTCCTTTTCATGTCGTGTCCCCGGAGAGCGGTCCCGCGTTTTTTCCTCAATCTTTTCCGGTCAGTTTCACGGCGGCCTCGGCTTCGGCGAGTTTGCGGAGTTCGTTTGCGGAAACGAGGCGGTTTTGGACGAGGATGTCGCTCACGAGCAGGCCGTCGCGGAGGATGAGGTTGCGTTTGCAGTAGTGGGCGATGTCGAGTTCGTGCGTGACCATGAGGATGGTGATGCCTTGGTCGTTGAGTTTTTGGAAGACGCCCATGACTTCGACGGAGGTTTTGGTGTCGAGGTTGCCGGTGGGTTCGTCGGCGAGCAGGACTTGGGGGCGGTTGACGAGGGCGCGGGCGATGGCGACGCGTTGTTGTTGTCCGCCGGAGAGCTGGCTGGGGACGTGGTCGGCGCGTTGCGCGAGGCCGACGGTTTCGAGCGCCGCCATCGCGCGGCGGCGCATTTCGGCGCCGGAGACGCGTTCGTGGCCGTAGAGCATGGGCAGTTCGACGTTTTCGAGGGCGGTGGTGCGCGAGAGGAGGTTGAAGCCTTGGAAGACGAAGCCGAGTTTTTGGTTGCGGATGTCGGCGCGTTCGTTGCGGTTGAGTTCGGAGACGTTCACGCCATCGAGGTAATAGTTGCCGCCGGAGGGCCGGTCGAGGCAGCCGAGGGTGTTCATGAGCGTGGATTTGCCGGAGCCGCTCGCGCCCATGAGGGCGACAAATTCGCCGGGGTGGATTTCGAGCGACACGCCGCGCACGGCGCGGACTTCGATTTCACCGTTGCTGTAGGTTTTCTGGATGTCCTCAAGTTTGACGACGGGGCGCATGGGCGGAGGGGAGTGGGCTGGAGGTGGCCGGGGGTCCTGGGCGGTCGTGCTTCTGTCCGCCGGGCGGCGGAGGGGGGAGCGCGGGCGGGCGAGGTGTTACCGGCGGAAGCGTTGTTGCTGGAAGGGGCTGCTGGTGGCGGACGCGGTGCTGGTGGTGCCGTCGGCAAGGTAGGCGTTGGTCACCACGATGTCGTTTTCCTCCAGGCCGCTGACAACTTCCGTCGTGGTGCCGTCGCTGATGCCGAAGCGGGCTTCGCGGGGGGTGATTTTCGGGTTCGGCGGCGGGGCGGCGAGCAGGTAAACGGTGCGCGGGGTGGGGCGCGCGGAGGTGCCGCCCGGCGAGGCATCGGCGTCGCGGCGGCGGAAGCGTCCGGCGCCGAAGTTTTCGGGGAGGACGAGGCCGCGTTCGGAGGCGAGTTTCCTGAGTTTTTCCAGGTCGGCGGAGGCAATCGGCTGGCCGCGGGTGAAGGTGACGCCGGTTTCCTGCATGAGGGCTTGGATTTGTTCGCGGCTGGCGAGGGCAGGCTCGGCGGCGGAATGGCCGCCGGAGGCGCCGTCGAGGAGGGCTTCGGGGATGCGGGCGCGGAGGGCGGCGTTGGCGATTTTGAGGACGTTGTCGCGGCGGGCGGTGATGATGGAGACGTTGGCGGTCATGCCGGGTTTGAGGCGGAGGTCGCGGTTGTCCACGTCGATGATGGTGGAATAGACGACGACGGACTGGGCGGTTTTGGGGAGGTTGCGGATTTGGGAGACTTTGCCGCGAAACTGGCGTTCGGGATAGGCGTCCACGGTGAACGTGACGTCCTGGCTTTCGGCGACGGTGCCGATGTCGGCTTCGGAAACGTCGGCGCTGATTTGCATTTTGGTGAGGTCGGTGATGAGGGTGAAGAGGGTGGGGGCGTTGAGGCTGGCGGCGACGGTTTTGCCGGGTTCGGTCTGGCGGTCGAGGACGATGCCGGTGATGGGCGCGGTGATGGTGCAGCGTTCGAGGTCAACCTTGGCGGTGCTGACGTTGGCCCGTTGGATGGCGAGTTGCGCGTCGGCTTGCTTGAGGAGCGCCTCGGCTTGGTCGAGGTCTTGTTGCGAGACGAGGGATTTTTTGAAGAGTTCGCGGGTGCGTTCGGTGTTGAGGTTCGTGAGGGTGTAGTTGGCTTGGGTGTTGGCGAGCTGGGCCTCGGCTTGGGTGAATCGCGACTCGTAGGTGGCGGGGTCGATGCGGGCGAGGATGTCGCCTTCCTTCACCGGCGAGTTGAAATCGACGAGCACTTCGAGGACTTTGCCCGAGATTTGCGAGCTGACATCGACGCTGGTCGGCGCTTCGAGGATGCCGGTGGCGGTGATGCTTTGGATGACATCGCCACGGGTGACGGTGGTGGTGATGATTTCGGGCGGTTTTTCGTTGCCGAGTTTCCAATACCAATACGCGCCGCCTGCGATGGCCGCGAGCAGGATGAGGGTGATGAGGGTGCCGCCGGGCTTGCTGGATTTTGCCATGGAGTGATCGGGAATGGGAGAAGGGTTGTTGAGTTGAGTGGAAATAAATCAGGACGCGAGACTGTTTTATGAGGCGGCGTCCGTGGCAGTGCGAGTTAAGACGCAAGGCGGGAAACCAAGGTGACTGGAAATTTTGGGGAATGAAGCGGGCGTGGAGGTCCGCGCTTCGATCGGGGTGGCGCGTAATCTTGGTGAAGTGGAAGGATTCCGGTGGTGACACAATGTTGAGTTGCCCCGGGTGCGTCAGGGCAGGATGCGCCAGTTGTGGTCCGGCTCGGCGGGGATGGTTTTGTTTTGGGTCACCCAGTCGATGATGAGGTCGCGGATTTCGGCGCTGGAGCGCATCAGCACGGGCGCGCCCCGGAGCATGGTGTAGCCGCCGCCGCCGTTGTAGCGATAGTTGTTGATGGCGAGGCGGAGTTTGCGGTCGGGCGCGAGCGGCGCGTCTTTGAAGAGGAGGTTGCGGATGCGGTCGCCGGGCGCGCGGCGGAGGTCGATTTCGTAGGAGACGCCCGCGGCCATGTCGAAGTTGTAGGCGGGGATGGCGGGGTTCATGAGTTGGGCGGGCGTCTTGCCGGGCGCGTGGGGGAGAAAGAAGCCGGCGGCGTGTTCGAGGGCGGCTTTCAGTTGCGCGCCGGTGGCTTCGACGACGTAGAGCGTGTTTTCATAGACGTAGATCGCGGCGATGTCGCGCACCGTCACGTCGCCGGCGGGGATGAAGGCGCCGCGGTTGTAGTTGGCGGCGAGCGACACGTCGGCCTGGCCGGCTTCGAGTTGCACGCGTTGGATGAGGTCGATGAGGGCGGTGTCGCGCAGTGAGCCTTCCCGTGCATTGAGGGCGCGCGCGCTGAGGCCGATTTTGGTGCCAAGCCAGGCCTGGGTCTCGTCGTGATAGGGGCGGATGAGCGCGAGCATGGCCTCGTCGGCGGGGATGCCGGCGTGGACGGGTTGGGCGCGGGCGGACTTGGCCTGGAGTTTCCAGCCGCCGGATTTTTCCCGCGCAAAGAACAGCTCCGCCTTCACCAGATGGCTGCCCCAGCAGCCGGCTTGGGCCAGGAGCACGCCGTTGACGGAGAGCGCGGACACGGTGCGGTGCGTGTGCGCCATGAGAATCAGGTCGATGCCCGGCACTTGGCGCGCGATGGCGAGCGCGGCGTTTTCGGCGGCGGGGCGCAGGGGGTTTGCGGGTTCGACGAGCGCGGGGTCGCCGTCGATGCCCATGTGCATGGCGACGACCACGGCGTCCACGTGTTCCTGTTCGCGGAGGATGCGCACGTATTTTTCCGCGACGGCGGCGGTTTCGAGAAATTCGAGGCCCGCGTAGTGCTCCGGGTCCTCCCAGCGCGGGATGCCGGGCGTGGTCAGGCCGAGAATGCCGATGCGCACGCCGTGGATTTCTTTCACGAGGAAGGGGGCGTAGGCGGGCTGGCCGGTGGCCTTGGCGATGGTGTTGGCGGAGAGCCAGGGGAAGGAGGCCTCGGAGCGCGCCTTCTGGAGCACGGCCAGGCCGAAGTTGTATTCGTGGTTGCCGGGGACCATCGCGTCGTAGCGGAGCGAGTTCATCGCGAGCATCATCGGGTCGGTCGGCTCGTTGTGCTTGCGGTTGTGATAATAAACGAGGGGCGTGCCTTGGATGGTGTCGCCGCAGTCGATGAGCAGCAGGTGCGGGTCGTCCTTGCGTTCGCGCTGGACGAGCGTGGCGATTTTGGCGAGGCCGACTTCGGCGGGCTTGCCGGTGTAGTAATCCATTGGATACACGCGACCGTGCAAATCGGTGGTGGAGAGCACGGTGATCTTGACGGTGGCCGGGTTTCTCGCGGCGCCCGGAACCCCGGTGGAGGCAAGCCGCGCGGCGGAGCATCCGAGGAGGACGACGAGCGCGAGCCGGGCGACGAGGTCGGGGCGCGGGAAATGCGGGTGAGGTTTCATCGGGAACGGGGGGCGCGGATGCGCTCCACGCGGACGAGCATGGCTTGCGCCGTGGCCCGCGCAAGCCGTTCGCATCCGAATTTTCGCGAGGGTCACGCGAAAAATCAGGAGATGGAGAGGCGGAGGTATGGAGGAGATGCAGGACATGGAGGACATGGAGGACATGGAGACGCGAAGCCAGGTAGGGAGGCCTCTCCGAGGCCTCCGCCGCGCGGGGCAGGAGGTCGGGACTTTCATGGGGAAATCGGAGCGTGGTGACGGAGGCCTCGGAGAGGCCTCCCTACCTGGGGCTGGTTTGCGTTGAGTGGTTCAAAAGGTGTCCTCCGCGTAACATCAGTTCGCCACTCACTACTCGCCACTTCAGGAGTTCCCCCAACGAGGAAAAGAGAAGGAAAAGAGAAAGAACCTTGGCGCGAGGACTCCTTTTGCATCGTTGAATCACACCCGAAGCTGGAATTTTTCAGCTTTGAATCTTGAACTTTATCACTCGAAACCCGATTAAAACCGGAACTTTTACGGACTTTTCTCTTTTCCCAAAATTATCATGAGCACTCATTCCTTTCC
>JAIRTK010000080.1 GCA_031254955.1 Opitutaceae bacterium | reverse complement strand
AGCAGCCTGCCGAACAGCGACCAAACAAACAGCAAACGACGCCGGTTAAACCCCTTAGCAGACAAAAATCCCCCTTCAGGTAGGGCGAGGCGTCCCGCCGAGCCGTATGAACCGCTCGCGACTCGGCGGGACGCCTCGCCCTACCCTTAACAGCTTCCCTAGTGTGATTTCCATTCGCAAAAGGCATCCGACCCATTCCCAATGAAAATCACCCTTTTGCAGGGACGTCGCTTGCGACGCCCGGCTTGATAAGCGTGAACCAGCAAAGGCCGCGCACCAGCAACGGGCTTCGCAAGCGAAGCCCCTACATGGCTCTGCTTCTGAAGTGTCCTGTTCACTGGGAAAGGGTCTCCTATCCTTTGCGAATGAAACTCACACAATGGAAGCCGTTAAAGGTAGGGCGAGGCGTCCCGCCGAGCCGCGAGCGCCTTGCCCGCCAGTGCCTTTTCGTAGCGCAGGTTTCCAAACCTGCCCGACGGCGCTCCGCGCCGCCCACGGACGACTCGCCCGCGCCCCTCGACTCGCCCATGCTCCCGAACCGCCCATGCCCCTCCAAAAAACCGCCTACGCTCCCCGTCATCCGCCCATGCCCTACGACCTGCGCTGCCTCGCGTTAACCTCGGTTAACAAAGTGGAACTACCCGTTGCTCACTACTCGCCAGCCATTACCCACTATCCGTTACCCGCTATCCACCACTCACCACTCACTACTCACTACTGCGGAACGCCGCTGCCGCTGGCTGCGCGGTGGCATAGGCCACAGGCGACCCGATTATGGTCCGGGTGGCCCGGCTATGGCCCGGCTATAGCCCGGCGGTGCTATGGCCTGGCAGCGCGGTGCTCCGGGCGGCACGGCATTCCGGGCGGCACGGGCGGCGTGGCGGCGCGAGCGTGGCGGCGTCCCGGCGCGGCGTTTCGGGCGGCGCGGCGGCGTGTTTTTCTCAAAAAATTTTCCAGATCGGGGGTCGCAAAGGCGGCGGCGGTTGTGCAGGGTGACTGGCGTGCATCGCCCAGACGTCGCCCGACACGCCCGCATCGTCGGCAAACAACGCCCGATGTCGCTCGGCGTCATTTTCCTGACGCTCTACATCGATCTGGTCGGGTTCTCCATTATTTTTCCGTTGGGGCCTGATTTGCTCGGGCATTACCTCGCGATCGAGGGCGAGGACGGGCTTCCCGGCGGGTTCGCGCGGCGGCTCGCCGCGGCGGCGCGTTTTTTCGGCAATGACTCGCATCTGCCGGTCGTGCTGTTCGGCGGACTGGTAAGCTCGGTGTTCGCGGCGCTCCAGTTTGTGTTCGCGCCGTTCTGGGGCGGGCTGTCCGACCGGCGCGGGCGGCGCGGGGTGTTGTTTTTCACCGTGGCGGGCACGGCGGCGAGCTACCTGCTCTGGGTGTTCAGCGGTTCGTTCCGGGTTTTTCTGCTGGCGCGCGTGCTGGGCGGGGCGTTTGGCGGCAACCTTTCCGTCGCCACCGCGGCGGTGGCCGACGTGACCACGCGCGGGGAGCGCGCGCGCGCGATGGGCATGGTGGGCGCGGCGTTCGGGCTTGGGCTGGTGACGGGGCCGCTTCTCGGGGCGCTCACGGCGCGCATCAACCTGCTCGACACGTGGCCGGCGCTCGCGGCTTGGGGCGTGCATCCGTTTTCGGCGCCGGCGCTGGCGGCATTCGCGCTGGCGCTGGTGAATTTCGCGTGGATCGGGCTGCGTTTCCGGGAAACGCTCACGGACGAGGCGCGGCGGCGGTCGGCGGAGCCGCGGTTGCGCAATCCGTTGCGCGCCATCCTCGCGCTCGACAACGCGCCCGTGCGCGGCGTGAATCTGGTGGCGTTCGTGTATGCGCTGGCGTTTGTCGCGATGGAGACGACGCTGGTGTTTCTGAGCGCGGAGCGTTTCGGCTACCGCGCGTGGGACAACGGCCTGCTCATGGGGTTTCTCGGGTTGTGCTCGATCCTCACGCAGGGGCTGGTCGTGCGGCGGCTCTACAAACGGCTGCGCGAGACGACCGTGCTGGCGTCCGGGCTGGCCTGTTCGACGCTCGGGTTTCTCGCGGTGGGCGGCGCGGACGCGCCGTGGGTGTTGTATGCGGGCGTGGGGCTGCTCGCGCTCGGCGGCGGCTTGGTCAACCCGTCCACCACCGGGCTTATCTCGCTCTACGCGGGCGCGGCGGAGCAGGGGCGCGTGCTGGGCATCTACCGCTCGCTCGGTTCGCTGGCGCGCGCGGTCACGCCCATCGCGGCGGGCGTGATTTTTTTCACGCTCAGCGCGCACCGGCTTTACTTGCTGGCGGCCTTGCTGGCATCTTGCGCGTGGCTGTTGAGCAGAAGGCTGCCGCAGCCGGAAAAATAACGAATGAAAGGTCCCAAAAATTCCTTTTTTCAATCCGCCAACCCAACCGCGAAGGGGCGCGAAGGGGCGCGAAGGGCCGCCCATGGGGGCCAATGGGCACGAATGGACGCAAATGGACATGAATGGACGAAATGGACGAAATGGACGAGAATGGACGAGAATGAAAACTCACGCGGAGACGCAGAGGCGCAGAGGGCAGGCGGAGGAAGGCGTGAAGGATAAGGAGTGGAGGATGAAGAATAAAGAGTGAGGAATGAAGGATGAGGAATGGAGAGCGAGGAATGAAAGATGAGGAATAGAGAGTGGAGAGTGAAAAACAAACCCGCCGGCTCCGCAAATCGCCGCGCACGCCTCGCCGCGCACGCCTCGCCGCGCACTTCTCGCCGCACACTTCTCGCCGCGCACCACGCACTTCTCACTTATCACTCCCACCTCGCCACACATCATGCACGCTTCACTTACCACGCACTTCTCACCACTTACCACACACGCCTCCCGCCTCGCCGCACACCACGCACGCCTCATCACTCAAACATTAGTTGAATAATCATGCACTTGGCCCATCTTTCTGCATTCACGGCCATTCCGTCCATTTGCGTCTATTCCGTCCATTCTGTCCATTCCGTCCATTCCTGCCCGTCCACGCCATTCACGCCCATTCGCAGTTAAAACCATCGTTTTAGAAGTTCCCGAATGCCACGCACGCGCCCAAACCCTCCCGCCCCGCCCGCCGGCGTCGCCGCCGGCCCTCCCGCCGTCGCCCCGTGGCGCGCCGCCGGCCTCCCGGTGCGCGCGGCGGTGGTCCTGCTGCTGGCGGCGTTGCTGCCCGTGGTTTCCGGCTGCGCGAATCTCACCCGGCTCGCGCGCCTCTACAAACGCGAGTCGCGCCCCGGCCAGACCCGTGTGCGCGCGGCGGTGGTCGAGGTGAAATCGCGCGTCATCGGCTCGCACTTCGTGGTCGAGGCCAAAGGGGACAAGCGCGGCCCGTGGCGCTTCCTCATCGACACCGGCTCGTCGGTCACGCTCGTGTCGGAAGAGTTTTACAAGGCCAACGCGATGCGCGACACGCGGCTCTCCCAGTCGAGCGTCGGCGTGCGCGCGGCCAGCGGACAAGTCGCCTATCTCCAAGCGGGCAACGTGCGCGAAATCCAGCTCGGCGCCGGCGGCGGCGCCCGCTTCCTGAACGTGCCCGTGCTGCTCTACAACTGCGGCGAACTGTCCGCGCACCTCGGCGTGAAAATCGACGGCGTGCTCGGCTTCCCGCTGTTTCGCGACACGGTGTTCACGCTCGATTACCCGCGCGGACGCATGACCCTCTCGCCCCCCGGACGCGCCCCGCCGGCGCCCGGCGAGGTGATTCCCTTCAACAACGACCAGCGCACGCCCATCATCCCCGTGCAACTCGGCGGCGAGACCTTCGCCGTGCTGGTGGACTCCGGCAGCGACGCCCCGCTCATGCTCAACCCCGTCGGCCTGCACCCGCGCTTCGCCGCCGAGCCGCGCCCCGGCGCGACGGTGGGCACGCTCACCGGCGACCGCTGCCAGAAAATCGGACGCCTCGACGGCACGCTGAACCTCGGCGGCCACCAGTTCGAGCAACCGCTCGCCGACCTCACCGACCAGCTCTCGGCCATCGGCGGGAAAATCCTGTGCCACTTCCGCGTCACCTTCATGCCCACGCGCAACCAGATGGTGTTTCACCGCGACTCCGACGCCCCCGTCACGATGAGTCCGCTGCGCAGCCCGGGCCTGAGTTTTTCCAAGACACCCGCCTACTGGCGCGTGCTCGGCGTGGTGCCCGGCTCGCCCGCCGAGGCGAAAGGAGTGCGGCAGGGCGATCTGGTGTCGCGCATCAACGGCGAACCGGTCTCCAGCTGGTCGCTGCAACGCTTCGACGCGCAGGTGCGCCATGCCGACGAAATCATCTTCACCTTCGTGCGCGGCAGCGCCGAGGCGCCCGTCCTCATCCCGACATTCGACCTCGTGCCATAAAAAACCCCGGGGCAAACCCCGAGGCCGTGAAGACACCGGCAACGGAATCCGTTGCCCTGAAAAACGAAGCCGCTTTCGAGGCATTGCCCCCAAAGTGGAGGCATTCGCCCCGAAGTGACCAGCCGAGGTTACGCGCCGCCGCGATTGTAGCGCAGACTGGCGGACTGTCGCTTCGCTCGAAACCCAGTCAGCTTCAAGGCGGGCCATCGGCCCGTCAGCAGGTTTGGAAACCTGCGCTACGCCAGAGGCAGCAGATTGGGTTCCGAGCGAAGCGAGAAGCCTGTCAACCTGCGCTACGCCAGCAGCGCGTAACCCCGGTTACTCTGTCACATGGGAAATGAGCCTTTGGCGCGGAAGCGCCGGTAGAGAGGCCTCCCTACCGGCGCTCCCGGTGGCCTTTTTTTCTCCCTTTTCACCATGAAGCGGCTTTCCAATCCATACCGCATTGATCTACATTGTGCCGACGATGAACCTCTCCAAACGCGGCGAATATGGCCTTCGCGCCATGATTGACATGGCGATTGCCCATGAGCTGGGTCGCGATTTGCTGCAACTCAGCGAGCTGGCGGAAAGCGAGAAAATCCCCGTGAAATTCCTCGAACAAATCCTCCTCGCGCTCAAACAAGGCGGCTTCCTCGAAAGCATGCGCGGGAAATACGGCGGCTATCGCCTTGCCCGCCCGGCCCGTGAAATCATCGCCGGACGGATCGTGCGCCACCTCGACGGCCCGCTCGCGCCCATCGGCTGCGTCAGCCAGACCGCCTACGAAAAATGCTCCTGCCCGGACGAGACCCATTGCGGCCTGCGCATGCTCATGCTCGATGTCCGCAACGCCATCAGCAACATCCTCGACCGCTACACCCTCGCCGACGTCGCCGGCGTGGCGCTCCGCAAAATGCGCGCCGACAACGTCAACCTCCCCTTCGTGGCCAGCCCGCACGTGACCGGCGCGCGCGACGGCAAACCAAAAACCCGCCGCCCCGGCGCCTCGGAAAAACCCTCGCCCCTCACCACGCCCTTCGAGACCGGCCTCGGCGAATTCCTCTACCGCGAAGGCATTTGAAGCCAGACCCATTATTTGAGACTCATTATTTGATAACCGCGAAGGCCCCGAAGGGCCGCAACAAAAAGCACCAAGCCCGCCTGTTTCGCGCTACTCGTGGATGAATTGATAAAGGGCGGTTTGAAAAATTCACATTACACAAGCATCAAGCCAAGGAGACCTCTCCGAGACCTCCGCGACCACACTCCGATTTACCCATGAAATCCCAAATATCCCGCCCCGCCCGACGGAAGCCTCGGAGAGACCGCCCCACCGCCTTCGCCCATTTTCCAAACCGCCCTAAAAATCCTTCGCGCCCTTAGCGCCCTTAGCGGTTTATTCAAAACAAACACCCAACCATCGACCCGCCATGAACCAAAAACACCCACGCCTCCCCTCCCGCCTCCCCTCCCGCCGCCCCTCACGCCTCCGCGCGCTGCCCCGCGCGCTCCTGCTGCCCGCGCTCGCGTTGATGTTTTCCGGCTGCGCCCGGAAAGCCGCCGACCAGACCGTGCTGCGCGTCGGCTATTTCCCCAACATCACCCATGCGCAAGGCGTGATCGGCAGCACGCTCACCGCCGAGAAAAAAGCGCAAGCGTGGTTCGAGCAGCGCCTCGGCCCCGGCGTGCGCGTCGAATGGTTCGCCTTCAACGCCGGCCCCACCGCGATGGAAAGCATGATGGTCAACTCCATCGACATGACCTACGTCGGCCCGAATCCCTCGCTCAACGCCTACATGCGCACCCACGGCGAGGACATCCGCGTGGTCGCCGGCTCGGCCAACGGCGGCGCCGCGCTCCTCATCCGCCCCGCCGCGAACATCAACAAACCCGCCGACTTCGCCGGCAAAAAACTCGCCACGCCGCAATTCGGCAACACCCAGGACATCGCCGCGCGCGTATGGCTCGGCGCGCACGGCTTCCACATCACGCAGACCGGCGGCGATGTCTCCGTCATCCCGACCGCCAACCCCGACCAACTCGCGCTTTTCCAACAAGGCCGGATCGACGCCGTCTGGACGGTGGAGCCGTGGGTCTCGCGCATCGAGCGCGAGGCGGGCGGCAGAGTGCTGGTGGACGAAGCCGACGCGATCACCACGGTGCTCGTCGCCAGCGTGCGCGCGCTCCGGGAGAAGCCGGAGCTGGTCGCGCGCTTCACCCAAGCGCATCGCGAGCTTACCGCTTGGGTGAACCAAAACCCCGCCGAGGCGCAAGTGCTCGTGCAGCGCGGCATCACCGAGACCGTGAGGCGCGAGATTCCGCTCGACCTGGTGAAAGCGTCGTGGACGCGCCTCCATTTCACCGCCGACACCTCCCTTGTGCCCTTTGAGAAGCTCGTGAAGGAGGCGCGCGAGCTGGGTTTCATCAAGGACGCCACGCCGCTCGACCGTTTCATCACCGCCGTCCCCGCGCCCGGCGCGAAGTGAGCCGGAGGTTGCGTCGTTCTTTGTGGAGAGGGATTTTATACCCTTTCCCAGTGAACAGAACACTTTAGAGCCATGTAGGGGCTTCGCTTGCGAAGCCCGTTGCCGGAGCGCGGCCTTTGCCGGTGCGCGGCCTTTGCCAGAGCATGGCCGTTGTTGGTGCCCGGCCTTTGCTAGTGCCGTTATCAAGCCGGGCGTCGCCAGCGACGCCCCGACAAAAGAGGGATTTTCATTGGGAATGGGGATGAGCGGGCCCCCACCGGTTGGAGGGGGTATGATTTCGCCGGGCCGGGCCTTGGGATCAGGCCGGGTTCGC
>JAIRTK010000050.1 GCA_031254955.1 Opitutaceae bacterium | reverse complement strand
GTCACCGTCGGCAAGACGCTCACGCTCACCGCATCCGCGACGGGCAATCCGGCCCCCGCCTACCAATGGCAGGTTTCGACCGACGGCGGCGCGACGTGGACGGACATCGAAAACGCCGCCGCCTCCTCCTGCACCATTGACCCGGTGACCGCGGACATGAACGGCTGGCACTACCGCTACTCCGCCACCAATCACGCTGGCTCGCAAACCAGCAATGCCGCCACCATCACGGTCCGGCCGGCATGGTTCGATACGCCGTCCGCCATTGTCGTTGACCAGGCAGGCAACATCTATGTCACCGATGCGGCGGCTCATGTCATCCGCTCCATCACGAACGACGGGCGCGTGGATGTCTTTACCGGCCAGTTGAGCACACCGGGCACCGCCACCGGGGCCAAAACATCGACCCGCCTGAACACGCCTTCCGGGTTGTCCATCGCTCCCAATAAAACTTTGCGCTTTACCGATCGCACCCAGCGTGTCCGCATCGCCAATGAGAGCGGCGCCACCGACGTGTTTGTCGGTTCAACCAACAACACCGGGCTTGTGGATGGCTATCGCACGAGCGCAAGATTCAACAACCCCTCCGCCATCGTCACCGACAGCAAGGGCACATCCTACGTCGCCGATTCCGGCAATCACGCCATCCGCCGCATCTCGGTGGATTCCGCCCTCGGCGGCAATGTTGTCACCATCGCGGGCGCCGGCGCCGCCGGCGCGGTCGATGCCACCACCGGCACGCTTGCCAGTTTCGACTCCCCGAGTGGCCTCGTGCTCGACGAAATCGCGCAGCTTTTGTATGTGGCCGACACCGGAAACCACGTCATCCGTGTCATTGATCTGGCGAACAGCAATTATCCCGTCACCCTCCACGCTGGACAATTCGGTGTGACCGGGGCGTCCGATGGAGAGGGCCTCACCGAGGCGCTCTTCAACTCGCCGCATGGCCTTGCCCTCGATGGCGGTGATCTCTACGTGGCCGACACGGATAACTCCACCATCCGTCATATCCAGGCAAATGGCAGGGTAAGCACCGTCGCCGGCTCGGCAGGCAGCCACGGTTTTGCTGATGGCCCGGGGGCCGACGCGACATTCAATCATCCGGTCGCTGTTGCCGTGGATGCCTCGGGCAATCTCTACGTGCTCGACACCGGCAATGCCGCTCTCCGCAAAATCGCACCCGACGGCACTGTCTCCTCGCCCGCCCTCACCGACTACTGGATACCTGAGCCGCCCCCGGCCTCGTCCACCAATGGCGGTGGCGCGACGACGGTTTGGTTTGCCTTGGCGCCCGCCGTTCTCATCGCGATTCGCATGAGAAAACAATAATCCCGCTCCACCATGCGGGAATTGCCCAAATGAGGCTCCTGCATTGGTCCGGTCTGTCATGTTTCCGAGACCATCATGTCCGCCGCCGCCGTCCCCTTCCTGCCCGAAAACTTTTTGCTCACTGGCTTTCGCGCGCTTCCGTCCTTCACAATAAATCCGCCGCCAGTTCGGCCAGGCGGGAGCGTTCGCCTTTGGTCAGGGTGACGTGCGCCGCCATCGGCTGGCCGCGCATCCGGTTGCGGCAATACACCAGGCCGTTGCTGCGCGCGTCCACGTAGGGATTGTCGATCTGCGCCGGGTCGCCGATGAGCACGATTTTCGAGTCCTCGGCAATGCGCGTGATGACCGTCTTCACTTCGTGCGGCGTGAGTTGCTGCGCTTCGTCGAGGATGAAAAAGCGGCGCGCGATGGAGCGTCCGCGGATGAAGCAGAGCGCCTCCACTTCGACCAGTCCGCCGCGGATGAGCCGTTCGTAGGGTTTGAGGGGCGGCGCGCCGGGGGCGCGCTGGCTCAGCATGGGCCGGGCATCGGTGAAGAAGCCGGCGGCGGCGGCGGCGTGCCCGCGTTTTTTTCTGGAGACTTTTTTCGAGGCGAACGGTGCTTCTTTCGGCGGGTTCGCCGGGACCAGCACTTCGAGCGCGTCGAAATAGGGTTGCAGCCAGGGTTTCATTTTCTCGTCGAGCGTGCCGGGGAGGAATCCGATGTCTTTGCCGAGCGCGATGACGGGCCGGGAGATGGATACGCCGTCGTAGCGCGAGGCGTCGTCATGCGTTTGCTGGAGCGCGCAGGCGATGGAGAGGAGGGTCTTGCCCGTGCCGGCTTTGCCGAAGCAGGTGATCATCGAGAGCGAGTCGTCGAGCAGCGCGTCCATGAAGAATTGTTGTTCGAGGTTGCGCGGGCGGATGGGAATGCCGCCGGGGGCTTTCACGAAGTCGGGGATGCGCAGGCGGTGGATCGTCCCGTCGCCGTGGTGGCGCGCGGGCATGGTTTTGCCTTCGTCGGAGCGCAGGAGGAGGTATTCGTTGGCCACGAGTCCGTCCGGCGTTTCCGCGCCGAGGTCGAAGCGGCCTTCGGAGCAGAAGCGTTGCAGTTCGTAAAGGGTCACGGGCACTTCGCGGTAGGCGCGTTCCTCCGGGGCTTCGGGGACTTTGTCGTTGAGGTAATCCTCCGATTCGAGGCCGACGGCGCGGGCCTTGAGTTGCACGTTCACGTCCTTGGTGACGAGGAGGGTGGGCGGTGGAAACCGTTCTTGCACAAAGAGGGCGCAGGCGATGATGCGGTTGTCTTTTTTGGTCAGGTCGGGCAGCACGGCGCGCAGGCGGCGCATCGCGGGGGAGTTGAGGTTCGCGTCGGTCAGGTGGCGGTTGATGATGACGGAGAGCGTGCCGCCGCCGGGGAGTTTCACGCCTTCGAGCATGGAGCGCGAATCGGGCAGGAGGCCCTGCAAGAGGCGGTGCACGCGGCGGGCGTTGCGGCCTCGCTCGGTGGATTGCTCGGTTTTTATGGCGTCAAGTTCCTCAAGCACCTCGACAGGGATTACGAGGTTGTTGTCCTCGAATTTGTGAATCGACTGGGGGTCGTGGAGGAGGACGTTGGTGTCCAGGACAAAGGTTTTAACCTTCGCGGAGACCTTGAGCTTGGCGTGTTGTGGCTCGGTGGAGCGGCTCAGACTTCCCATCGTGGTTGTGGATAAACTGTGAACAAGTCAGCACACCCCAGTCCGGTTGTCGAACAGGAATCTGAAATAACTGAGGTTATGCGCGGCTGGTGTAGTTACGCGCGACTGGTGGTGTGGTTACGCGCGGCTGGTGTAGCGCAGGTTGCCAGGCTTCTCGCTTCGCTCGGAACCCGACCTGCTGACGTGCCGCTGGCCCGTCCTGAAGCAGACTGGGTTTCGAGCGAAGCGACTGTCCGCCAGTCTGCGTTACGCAAGCAGCGCGTAATACCCTTTGCGAATGAAAATCCCCCTTCAGGTAGGGCGAGGCGTCCCGCCGAGCCGCGAGTGCTTCACACTCCGCCGTCGCCGTTTTTCCCGCCGATGCCGTCGTTTTTTAACGGGTGCGATTTCAAGAGAAGCCCTCCCGCCGGGTCTTTCCTCTTTCCTCTTTATCTTTATCTTTCTTTTTCTTTTCTCCGTCTCCTTTCTCTTTTCTCCTCCGGGCGGCGCCGCTGACGGGAGCAAGAGAAAGCGGAAAGAGGAAGATAAAGATAAAGAGGAAAGGTCCAGCGGGATGGCTTTTCTTGAATGGTCCGCTGTTTTTTAACACCGTCTCCATCAACGCAAACTTGACGCGCGCTCCGTTTTTCCTTTTTGAAACGCGCCCACGCACACTGCGCACCGCGCCCACGCACCACGCCTTTTCTCCGCATCCTCACCCTCGCCCGCAACCCCGCACCCGCACCCGCACCCCTCGCCGCCCCGCGACCCCGCACCATGAACCCGCCCGCGCACGAACCGCTCCTCTCCGCGCCGCCCGGTGCCGGCGTTTCCTCCGACCATGCCCGCTGGTTCGAGGCCGAGGTTCACGCGCACGACTCGCACCTCAAGTCCTGGCTGCGCGGCGCCTTCCCCTCAGCGGATGCCGAGGACATCGCCCAGGAATCCTACCTGCGCACCTGGCTCGCAAACCTCTCCCGCCCCGTGCGCTCGGCCAAGGCGTTTTTGTTCACCGTCGCCCGCCATCTCGCCCTCAACTCCTGCCGCCGCCGTCGAAATTCCCCGATAATCGCAGTGCCGGATTTGTCCGCGCTGGGTGTCTTGGATGAAGGCAGGGATGCCGCCGAGGCCGCCGCCGCCAGCGACGAAATCGCGTTGCTGAAAGAGGCCATCGCCGCGCTCCCGCCGCGTTGCCGTGAAATCATCATCCTCCGCAAAATCCAGCGCGTGCCGCAGCGTGAAATCGCCGCGCGGCTCGGCCTTTCCGAAGTCACCGTGGCGGAGCAAATCTGGCGCGGCCTCCGCCGCATGGAGGCGTTTTTCATCAAACGCGGCGCGCTCCAGCCGTGGCGCGGCCTCCCGCGCAAAAACCAGCGCAAGGAAACTTCCCAAAACGCTTTTCCCCCGCCAGGGCGCAAAGGCCCCGAAGGCGAGACGCCGTAACCCCCAGCCCTCAACGCATTCATGTTTGCTGAACAAACAAGTTTTTGCGGCCCTTCCGCGCTCCGTGTCCAGCGTGCCTTGGCGGTGCGCGTTTGGATTTTCCCCTGTGTTTTTTAAAACCAGCGCAAAAAATGAGCGCGCATCCTGACCACCGCCACCGCCGCGCCGGCGACACCAGCGACAGCGACGCCGCCGACAACACCAGCGCCGCCACCGCCGCCAGCGACGCCACCGTCTCCGACGCCGCCGCCCGCTGGGTCGTGCGGCGCGACGCCGGCCTGTCCGCCCCGGAGGAAGCGACACTCGCGCGCTGGCTCGCCGCCGACGCGCGCCACCGCGCCGCGTTCGACTACCACGCGCGCGCATGGTCGGCGTTTGACGGGCCGGCGCGCGCGGACGAACAAGGCGCGATGGTGCGCGGCATCACCGCGCGCGCGCGCCGCCGCCGAAACGTGCGCGTCGCCGCCACTGCCACCGCCGCCGCCGCGTGCGTGCTCGCGGCGTTCGCGTTTTTCACCTTGCAACCCCCGCCCGGCGCGCGCATCGCGGACGCGTCGCGCCCGCGCACGAGCGTGTCCGTGGTGCAGCCGGAACGCCGCGTGCTCGACGACGGCTCCGTCGTGGAATTGCGCCCCGGCGCCGTGATCGAAGTGCGCTACGCCGCCGCCGCGCGCCGCGTCGTGCTGACGGCGGGCGAGGCGCATTTCCAAGTCGCGAAAAACCCGGCGCGCCCGTTCATGGTCGAGGCCGGCGGCATGGACGTGCGCGCCGTCGGCACGGCATTTGCCGTGCAACTCGGCGCGGAGCAGGTGGAAATTCTGGTGACCGAGGGCCGCGTCGCTGTGGAAAAAACGCCGCCCGCCGCCGCGCCCGCCCTTCCTCCGGGGAGCGCACGCGTCCCGCGTGCCGCGTCCGGAGTCCCGCCGGACGCCTTCGCCAGCGCCACCGCATGTGCATTCCAGACCTGCGCCTCCGGGCTTGGGCGGGACACCCAAGCCGGCACGCGAAACGCGTGCGCTCCCCAAAAAATCCCGCCGCCCGCCAGCACCGCCGCCTTCACTACCACTACCACCGTCCCCGCTGCTTTCGCCAGCACCACCACCGCCAGCGCCGCCGCCCCAACCCCCGCTTTTGCCGCCGCCCCCGCCGCCGCCAACGCAGCCAGCACCATCGTCCCTGCCGTCACCGATGCTGCTCCTGCCGCCGCCTTCACCACCAACAACACCGCCGCCTTCACCACCAACAACATCCCCACTTTTGCCGCCGCCAGCATCACCGCCCCAGCCAGCGCCTCCGCCTTCCTCTCCCCATCACCGGCAACCCCCACAACGCCCACTTCACCCACCCACCCCACCTCCTGCACATCTCACACACCCCACACACCCTCGACACCTCCGCCACCTACGCCTCCCTCCCCCCACACACACCACACAACGCCCCCTCCCCACACAACGCCCCCCACACACACGACACATCCCACATCCTCGGCGCCTCCGACACCTCCGCCACCTCTCACGCACCCCACTACTCCCCCAACCCTCACAACGCCCACAACCCTCGCGCCAGTGTCGCTGGCGACACTCGGCGCGGGCGAGCATCTCGTCGTGAAAATCGCGCCCGCCTCGCCCGTCGCCGCCGACGCGTCTTTGCCGGCGCCGACAGTCGCCACGCTCACGCCCGCCGAGATCAACGCCCGCCTCGCGTGGCGCGTCCCCCGCATGGAGTTTTCCGCGACACCGCTGGCCGAGGCCGTGGCGCTCATCAACCGTTCCCCCCGCCTGCCCGACGGCAGCGCGAGCGCGCGCCTCGTGCTGACGCCGGAGTTGGCGGCGTTGGCGTCGGAGCCGGTGAGCGGCATTTTCCGCGCCGACAACATGGAGGCGTTCGTGCAGTTGCTTGGCCTAAACCTCGGCATCGAAGGCGAGCGCACCGGCGACGAAATCATCCTGCGCAAAGCAAGGCGGTAACGCCGCTGCCGCCGTTTTTGGAGTGCGGTGGCAAAGCCCGGCACCACCGCTTTCATCCGGCGCGAAGATTTCCCCAAAAAGCCCCCCGCCGCCAACCCAATCCGTGTCCCCTCGCCAACCCAAACAGCACCGTCACCGCCGGCCCAAGCACTCACCGCCAACCCAAACCATGCCGTCATCGCCGGCGAAAAGCGGTGTCGCCGCTTCGCTCGGCCACCGCACTCGAAATCAGGTTACGTCTCTGTATCATACTAATTTTCAATTAATATCAATTCCCAATGAGATTTATCCTTTTGTAGTCCGATTTTGCTCTTTCTCTTTATTCTTTATCTTTCCTCTTTCTCTTCCTTCCTCCCATTACTGGTTGGAAACGAGGAGAAAGAGAAAGAGAAAGATAAAGATAAAGAGGAAAGAGAAAGAAATGGGCAGCACGGCGGCTATCCATCCAAAAGAATAAATTTTGTTCGGAATTGGTATCAGAATGAGATTTATATTTTAGGCAGGACGGTCTCGCCGAGACCGCCGCCGTTTGCCGAGGGGCGTTTGCGGCGGTTGTCAGGCCTCTCGCTTCGCTCGGAACGGCGAAATCGCCCTGCCGGCCAAGGCCTTTTCGTAGCGCAGGTTTCCAAACCTGCCCGACGGCGCTCCGCGCCGCCCAAGCCAAGCAGACTCGGAAGTCTGCGCTACGTCAGGCCTAGG
>JAIRTK010000558.1 GCA_031254955.1 Opitutaceae bacterium | reverse complement strand
CGGCGAACGACGCGGCGAGCGGCACCTCGCATTGCCCATAGCAAACGCCGCGCGCGACGGCGACACTGGTATGGCGGATGAGCATGGCGACGGGCATGGGCGGCGGTTTTGGGACGGCGTTTTTTAGACAGCGGCGTTTGGATGGCGGCGTTTTCAGGCGGCGTTTTCAGGTGGCGGCGAGAGCACAGCATGTCCCACTCATGAATCAAGCCGTCAACTCCTTAAAAATCGTTCTCGTTCTCGTTCTCATTCTCGTTCTCTCGTCCGCCTTTTTCAACGTTTCGGAATCCAGAAAAGCGAACGATTAAGAGAACGAGCAGGAAATGCCCCCGCTCCCGCCCCCGCCTTCGCCTTCACCGCGCTTGCCGCATGCCTTCATCTCGCCGTGCTTGCCGCCCCCGCCCCGCGCCTCCTCACCGCGCGCCCCTCGCCTCGCTTGCCGCTTGCGTTCGCGCGGCTTCGTGGTGCTCATTGGCGCGCTTATGACAGCGTTTCCTGACAATCCCGACATCGCCGCGCGCATCCGCGCGGGCCTCGACGCGGTCGGCGCGCAGACCGATTTGTTTCACCGCGAGTTCGGCCGCGCGCAAAGCAACTGGAAAGCCGACGGCACGCGCGTCACGCCGGTGGACATCGCCATCTCGGAAAACATCACGAAAGCGTTGCGCGCGCAGTTCCCCGGCGACGAATTTTTCAGCGAAGAACTCGCCGGCGACCCCGCGCCCATCCCGTTGCGCGCGCGCTTCGCTTGGGTGCTCGACCCGATCGACGGCACCAACAACTACGCGCTCGGCGTGGCGAACTGCGCCATCTCGCTCGCGCTGCTCGAAAACGGCGCGCCCGCCTACGGCATCGTTTACGACATGAGCCGCTCCGTCATGATTCACGGCGGGCCGGGGCGCGGGTTGTTCGACGGCCACGCCGCCGCGAGCACAAGTCCCGACGCGCCGACGCCGCAAAGCCTCATCGGCTTTCACAGCCCCTACGACAAGGCGTATGGCGCCGAGGCGCGCGCCATCGTGGAAAATTTCAAAATCCGCGCGCTCGGCAGCAGCACGCTGCACCTCGCCTACACCGCCATCGGCCTGCTCGCCGGCACGGTGGATCACAACGTGAAAATCTGGGACATCGCCGCAGCCGTGGCGCTCTGTCTCGCGGGCGGAGGCTGCGTGCAATTCCTCGACGACGGGCCGTTTCCGATGCGCCGGTTCGACCTGCGCATGCCGCGCATCCGCTACATCGCCGGCAACGCCGCCGTCTGCGCCCGGCTCCGCGAAGTGCTCGAAAACGCCGGATAGACCGCCCCCGCCCCTCCGCTTCTCCCGGCTCGCCGGTCTCTCGTCTCTCCGGCCTCTCCAACTTCTCCAGCCCCTCCAGCTCCTCGTCCGAGATATTTTTCCCGCCTTCTTTATCTTTGAGAGGTTCTAAAAATTAACCGCGAAGAACGCGAAAAACGCGAAGGACATGAAGGGCGCCAAGGATGCGAAAATCGGAAAACAGAATCATGGGCTTCACGTAATTATTTGAATATAAATCGGCTTGTAATTCCTGTTCAGACTCTGATCGCTCCGCATCCGTCGCATCCGTCGCATCCGCCGCATCCTTCGTGCCCTTCGCGTCCTTCGTGGTTAAAAAAAATTTCAGAAGCCCCCTTCATTTTTGTCTTCCTCCTCCCTTCCGCTCCCCGCTTCCTCTTTCTCTCTTTCTCCCTCTCCCCCATTCTCTCTCTCCCCCATTCTCTCTTTCTCCCATTCTCTCTCCCCACAGCGGCACTGCCCAGAGGAGAAAGACGAAAGATAAAGAGAACGAGAACGAAGAACGAGAACGAGAACGAGGAAAGAAAACAAGAACGAGGAAAGGAAAAAGAAGGCGTGACCTCGGGTTGAATGACACCCGGACGCGATTTCCCCTCCAAATCGCACTTGCAAGCGGCAGACACCTGACAACACTCACCTGCTCCTATCGTTTTTATCCGGCATCGTTTTCGCAGCAGTTACCTCATCAGGCCTCGCCTCACTTCGACCACTCCACACAATGGACGACACCGCATCCAAAGAGAATCCCTCCAAGGATTTCAACAAACTGGACCTAAGCCAGCTCCAAGGCTTCAGCTTCGGGACGCAATGGACACAAGACAAGAACGCCGCGCGCGACCAACGCCGCGAAAGCCGGGGCCGCCGCGACGACGCCGGCGAACACCGCGACGCCGGTGAACACCGGCGCGACCGGCGCAGCTTCCGCAAACCCGCCGGCGGCCCGACGCACGACCAACCCCGGCCCGCCGCCACCGGCGAAACCGGCGGCCCGCCCCGCCGCGCCGACCGCCCGCCCCGCCGCGACATCCGCGCCGGCGGCGAACACCGCGGCCAAGGCCAGACGACAACCGGCCCGCGCCGCGATTCCCACGCCGGCCCGCGCCGCGAAGGACCAGGCGGCGAACGCGCCCACGGCCAAGGCGAACGCGGCGGCTTCCACGCCAACTTCCACAACCGGCGCGACACGCCCCCCGAACACCGCGGCGCCTACATCAGCCCGCATTTCAACATCATCTTCTATCCCGAAGACAGCGGCTTTTCCGCCCTCGCCAAAGCCATCCGCAGCTCATGCCGCACCTACGAACTCTTTGAAATCGCCCGCGTAATCGTCGGCAAGACCGACCGATTCGTCGCCACCATCCAACGCAAACAACCCGGCGGACCACAACCCGGACGACCAGCGCCGACACGGAAAAAAACACCGGAAACGCAAGCCCCGCCCCCCCCCCCCGCGCCCCCCCCCCCCCCCCCCCCCCCCCCCCCCCCCCCACCACGGGCGGGGCGGTTGGCTGGCCGGTCGTGTTTTTTTCCAGGGTTTTTGTACCGATATGACGACGAGGGCCAGCAGGAGGAGGAGCTGGAGGGTGCCGCCGACGCGTGAGACGTGGATGTTCTCAAGGAAAAGGGGGTCGGAGAGGGCCGCGGCACGAAGACGGGTGGCGATCTCGACGTTCTCGTTGATGCAAGGGCCAAGAAGGAAGCTGCCGAAGAGTA
>JAIRTK010000074.1 GCA_031254955.1 Opitutaceae bacterium | reverse complement strand
CCTGGTGTATGCATCGAAAATGAACGGCCATTTCTCGGGGGCGTCAACAAGTCTGGCACGCACAGGATTCATGCGAATGTAAGCGGCCTTTTCATCCAAGGAGTCCTCGGCGCGAAGGCGATGCTCGAAGAAGCGTTCCTGCCAGTCTATTCCGAATTTTCGCGCGGTATAGCTTTTCCATGAGGAGACCCGCCGTGGCATCGAGTTTTCGGCAGGGAAGGAAATCAATGCATGTATGTGGTCGGGCATCACCAAGAACAGACGGGCAAACCAGTCTCCACGCTGATGCAGATGGGAGACGGTTTCGACAAGGTTGTTTGCGATATTATTTTTCAGCAGAGGGCGGGCGGTCCGATTTTTTGCGCAGATGGTTATAAAATAAAGCGCACCCGTTGGCACCCACGAGGGGATTTCATGGGGAAGGGGTTTGCGTTGCGGGAGAGATGGTTCAGCGGGTAGGGCTAGGCGCCCCGCCGAGCCATGTTGTGCGTCATGTCGCGAAGGCGGCTCGGCGGGACGCGGGGGCGGGTTGTCGGGATGGCCAACCCTGTCCGACGGCTCGGCGGGACGCCTCGCCCTACCTGGGATTTTCGGGAGCATCAGCCGACAACCAGATTCAGGATGCGTCCCGGCACGTAGATGATTTTTTTGACTTCCTTGCCCGCGAGATGCGGGGCGGCGTCGGCGTTTTCCTTCGCGGCGGCGAAGGCGGCTTCCTGGGTCGCGCCGACAGGGAGGATGAGTTCTCCGCGGCGCTTGCCGTTGACTTGGATGATGACTTTTTGCTCGGTGGCCACGAGTTTTGCCGGGTCGTGTTTCGGCCAGGGGGCGTCGATGACCGGGCCGGGGCCTCCGAGCCGCGCCCAGAGTTCCTCGGCGATGTGCGGGGCGAAGGGCGCGAGGAGCTGGATGAAGGCGCGCTGGGTGGCGCGGTGCACCGTCGCGGCTTTCTGGAGCGCGTTGGCGAAAATCATCATCTGCGAGATCGCGGTGTTGAAGCGGAGGGCGTCGATGTCGTCGGTGACTTTTTTGATGGTTTGGTGGAGGAGTTTGGTGAGTTCGGTAGAATCGGCGGCGGTGTCGGAGATTTTCGGATTCAGGCGACCTTCGCGGTCGATGGTTTCGCGCCAGATTTTTTGGAGGAAACGGTGCACGCCTTCGATGCCTTGCGGGTTCCAGGGTTTCATGGCTTCGAGCGGGCCGAGGAACATGAGGTAGAGGCGGAGCGTGTCGGCCCCGTGCGTGCGGATGATGTCGTCGGGGTTGACGGTGTTGCCGCGGGACTTGGACATTTTTTCACCGTCCTCGCCGAGGATGAGGCCTTGGTGGAAGAGTTTTTTGAAGGGTTCGGGTTGCGGGACAAGGCCGGCGTCGAAGAGGACTTTGTGCCAGAAGCGGGCGTAGAGGAGGTGGAGCACGGCGTGTTCGGCGCCGCCGATGTAGAGGTCGGGCACGCCCCAGTGGCGGAGCGCCTCGGGGCCGGCGAAGGCGGTGTCGTTGCGCGGGTCGAGGAAGCGGAGGTAATACCAGCAGGAGCCGGCCCATTGGGGCATGGTGTTGGTCTCGCGGCGGGCGCGCAGCCAGAGGCCGGCGGCGGGTTTCGGTTGCGAGGCGGGGACGGCCTCGCCGGTGGCGGCGTTGAACCAGATTTCGAGCCAGTCGGTGACGTTGGCGAGCGGGCTTTCGCCGGTGCCGCTGGGGAGATAGCTTTCGACTTCGGGGAGCGTGAGCGGGAGCGCGGTCTCGGGGAGCGGGAGCGCGAACCAGGTTTGGCCGGTGGCGTTGGCGGCGGCGGTCGTGGCGGTGGTGTTGGCGGTGGCGGTGGTCGTGGCGGCGTTGGCGGTCGTGGCGGCGGCGGCGGTTTCGGTGTAGGTGACGGGGGTGGCGGGGAAATCGGCGGCGCGGGGGGTGCCGGCGGCGGCGGCGAGGGCGGCGCGGTAGTCGGTTTCGTTGACCCAGACGATGGGGAAAGGCTCGCCCCAATAGCGTTGGCGGGAGAAGAGCCAGTCGCGGAGTTTGTAGTTGACGGTGGCGCGGGCGAGGTTTTTGGCGGCGAGGTCGGCGGTGATGCGTTTTTTCGCTTCGGCGACGGGCAGGCCGTCGTAGGGGCCGGAGTTGAGCATGATGCCTTCGGCTTCGAAGGCGGCTTTGGCGAGATCGACCGCGGTGCCCTCGGGGGCGTTGACGACGGGAATGACGGGCAGGTCAAACTGGCGGGCAAATTCCCAGTCGCGCTGGTCGTGCGCGGGGACGGCCATGATCGCGCCGGTGCCGTAGCCCATGAGCACGTAGTCGGCGATCCACACGGGGAGGCGCGCGCCGTTGACGGGGTTGATGGCGAACGAGCCGGAGAAGACGCCGGTTTCTTCCTTGGCGAGGTCGGTGCGTTCGAGGTCGCTTTTGGCGGCGGCGCGTTTGCGGTAGGCTTCGACGGCGGCGCGTTGCGCGGGCGTGGTGAGTGTGCCGGCCAGCGGATGCTCGGGCGCGATGACCATGTAGGTCGCGCCGAAGAGGGTGTCGGGGCGCGTGGTGAAGACTTTTATGACGGACGCATCGGCGGAAACGGTTTTGTCCTCCAGCGCGAAGGCCACTTCGGCGCCTTCGCTGCGGCCAATCCAGGCCTCCTGCATGCGCTTGGTCGAGTCGGGCCAGTCAACGTCCTTCAAGCCGGCCAGCAGGCGTTCGGCGTAGGCGGTGATGCGGAGCACCCATTGGCGGAGGTTGCGGCGTTCGACGGGGTGGCCGCCGACTTCGGATTTGCCGTCCACGATTTCCTCGTTGGCGAGCACGGTGCGCAGTTCGGGGCACCACCACACGGGGCGTTCGTCCACGTAGGCGAGGCCGCGGCGGAAAAGCTGGAGAAAAATCCACTGCGTCCAGCGGAAGTAGCGCGGGTCGGTGGTGTCCACCTGGCGCGCCCAGTCGTAGGAGAAGCCGAGGGCCTTGAGCTGGCGGCGGAAGTTGGCGATGTTGTTTTGCGTGTTGGAGGCGGGGTGCGTGCCGGTTTTCACGGCGTGCTGCTCGGCGGGCAGGCCAAACGCGTCCCAGCCGATGGGGTGGAGGACATTGGCGCCCTGCGCGCGTCTGGCGCGGGCGACGATGTCGGTGGCGGTGTAGCCTTCGGGGTGCCCGATGTGCAGGCCGGTGCCGGAGGGGTAGGGGAACATGTCGAGCACGTAGTATTTGGGCTTCGACGCGTTGGCGGTGGCGCGAAAGGTGTGTTGCGCGTCCCAGACGGACTGCCAATGCGGTTCGATTTGGGAAAAGTCGTAGTCTTTGCAATGACAGGGCGCGTGCGGCGAGGCGGAGGCGGATTGCGTGGGCGCGGGAGAATTTTGCTCGGGCATGGGAAAAAGCGTCAACAATGGGACAACTGCGCGTGCGGGGTCAACGCCGGAGGGAAACCGCGCCCGACAGCGGGTGAATTACAAACCAAGGTTACGCCCCGCTTTTCTCGTTCTCGTTATCGTTATCTTTCTTCGTTCTTCGTTCTCGTTCTTCGTTCTCGTTCTCGTTCTCGTTCTCGTTCTTCGTTTTCGTTCCGCGTTCTTCGTTTTTCATTTTTCATTTTTCATTCCACGTTTTCCATTCTCCATTCTCCATTTGCCTTTCGCCTCCGGGCGGTGCCGTTGGGAGGATAAAGAGAAAGATAAAGAGAAAGAGGAAAGAGGAAAGATTCTGGGGAGGGAGGCGTCCCTTTGGGTGGCATCCGCTGGAAAATGCCGGGAGGCTGCCTCCGTCTGACCGAGGGGGCCGCGGACGAAAACCGCGCTTGCCCGGCGGCGCGGGCGGCGCCACGGTGGCGGCGTGAAAATCGGCTTTCTCGGAGGCAGTTTCGACCCCGTCCACTTCGGTCATCTCATCGCGGCG
>JAIRTK010000520.1 GCA_031254955.1 Opitutaceae bacterium | reverse complement strand
CCAAAGCAGATTATCAACATGCAATCGGTCTTGTTTGAACATATCACATCATTCGACACATCAATTAGTTAAATGTTCAAATTATTTTGAAGACACACCCTAGTGCCAATTTTCCAGATATATCTAGCCTGTCGAATTGTTACAGTAAGACCAGGAACCATGAGTGCAAAATTTTCCTGTCATGACTGTGCCGCTCGGCGTGTGTTGGATTTCCGGGCCGCGTCATGCAGCGCGATGATATTTTCAACCCAACGAGGAATGATTCCATTCTTTGCATCCGACTCCAATAACAATAATGTTCGTTCAGCTTGTCCTGCATCAATGCCATACGGTTTTCTGCTGGAAATCTCTTTTTTCGTTAGCTCACATGCATCAATATAATATTGTTTCATTGCCATCATAATCCAGTCTGGAAAATCAGCAGACGCACCTTCTTGTTCCTCTATTAAAAATACTGATGGAATCACAACACTTGACTGCGCCTCGTTTATAATAGGTGCATCATTGGCTGTTGCCACAAGTACTAATCCAAAACAAGCTATTATAATGAAATAATTATTTAAGCGCATTTCGCATCTCCTCAAAAGTTAAAGAATACTCTCCTTTGCTCGACCACCCGTAAAAAACCTGCTCTTTGCCGTAAAATGCTCCGCTGTATTCATTCGGTATCGATATTGTCTGGCGGGTTCCTTCAATCATTACTGAATATCGTGTGCCCCTTTGATGCCCCTTGCGATCATCCCCACTCAATCCAGCAATGGCGTTGTCAGGGTGTGAGGATGAACCAAAGGGGTCAATCCGAGAATTGTTGATTGTTTTCATGGGATTTTATTTCTATAGTAGAATATTCTGGAGGTTTTCCATGTTTGAATTTCATGGCAATCTTTTTGTTTGCAAGTCTCGGATTGCCCCCCTTCGGCTTGCCTCCAGAGTCGTTTGCGGAGGACTTCTTTCGCGGGGGCGTCCAGCAGGCGTTCGCCGTTCACCGTCCGGGGCATGCAGTGGTCAATGGCCTCGCTTTCGGCTGGGGAAACTTTGATGCGCGCGGTTCTCATGGAAAAGAGAGAGAGGTGAAAAGACGAGACCTATCAATCAATTTTTAATCTGTCTCTTAAAAAATATTAACCTATCTTTTAAAATAAGAGCGTCTAACAAAAAGAAGGATTAACCGAAGAGGCACAGCGGACACGGAGGCGCGCGGCGGCGGATGTAGGGGCTTCGCTTGCGAAGCCCGTTGCCAGACAGCAGTCGCGCGCGTTTGTGTTTCCTGCGACTGCGCCGGCGCACTGGCGGAAGCTAACCCGTGGCGTCCTTCCGCGACGGGCTTCGCAAGCGAAGCCCCTACATGGCTTTGTTTCTAAAGTGTGCTTTTCGCTGGGAAAGGGTGTTATGCCTTTTGCGAATGGAAATCACACTTCAGGTAGGGCAAGGCGTCCCGCCGAGCCGTGTGAAGCACTCGCGGCTCGGCGGGACGCCACGCCCGACCTTTAACGGCTTCCTTAGTGGGATTTTTATTTAGGAAAGGGTATTATTGAGCCAAAAAATGCGAAAGGCGTTTCGCGTAGTCGTAATTATTTTGTGTTTGGCTCGTGGGCAACCCGCCGCCGCCAGTGGGTGGCGCCGCTGGCGGGCAATCCGTGGTTTCGTGTGGTGCTTAATGCCCCACCGTCACCCTTTCGCCTTTGGGCTGGCCGATGGCGGCGAGGGTTTCGGTGAACCAGGGGGTGTCTATATTAAACGGTTTGCCGCCCTTGATGCGGGGGAACTCGATGGCGCGGAGGACGCCGGCCTTGTCCTCGTCGTGGCCGATGACGCCGCTTTCGCGGCGGAGGGCGCATTCGACGGCGAGGTCGGTGCAGCTTTTGATCAGGCGGAGGTCGTCGGCGTTGGCGGCGGCGGCGCGGGCGTAGTAGCCGCTTTTCTGGACGAGGGTTTTTTCGGCGCCGATCATTTTGGCGAACTGGTCGCCGAACCATTTGCCGGGGTTGACGGCGTCGAGTTTCACGTGGCCGAAGGCGTCGCGGGGGACTTCCTGGCGCCTGGCTTGCATCTCGGCGACGATGGATTCGACGCCGGCGCCTTCGGAGATGAAGAGGTTGATGTTGTCCTGCTGGTCCATGAGGGCTTTCAGGCGGGCGGCTTCGGCGGCGAGGTCAACGGTCATCTCGGGGATGTAGATGCCGTGGACTTCGAGGTTGGCGCGGGAGAGGCCGAGGGCGGGGGCGTAGTCCTGCGCGTCGAGGAGGCGGCGGTAGGCGCGGGCGGTGGCGGCGGTGAGCCAGCCGCAGTTGCGGCCCATGACTTCGTGGATGATGAGCATGCGCGGGTTGGCGCCGCTTTCGGCGACGACGTTCTGGAAATAGCGCGCGCCGTGCTCGGCGGCGGTCCAGGCGCCGAGGGACTGGCGGATGGGGTAAACGTCGTTGTCGATGGTCTTGGGGAGGCCGATGACGGTGAGGCCGTGGTTGTTTTTTGCAAGGAAGGCGGCGAGGTCGGCGGCGGCGGTGTTGGTGTCGTCTCCGCCGATGGTGTGGAGGATGTCCACGCTGTCGCGCACGAGCTGGTCGGCGGCGACTTTTCGCGGGTCCTGGCCTTCCTGCACGAGGCCGCGTTTCACGCAGTCCGGGATGTTGGTGAGTTTGACGCGGCTGTTGCCGATGGGGCTGCCGCCGTGGCGGTGGAGGATGTGGGCTTGGGCGCGCTCGGCGGGGCCGATTTTGCAGCTGTCGCCGAGGAGGAGGCCTTTGTAGCCGCCGCGGTAGGCGATGATTTCGATGTCGGGCGCGATTTCGGTGTAGCGTTCGATGAGTCCGCCGATGGCGGAGCTAAGGCAGGGGGCGAGTCCACCGGCGGTGAGAATCGCGACTTTCTTGGGTCGGGTTGCGGTTGTGGTCATGATGGGAAATGGTGGTCAGGGTTAAGGGCATCTATCAAAAAGAAAAATCGGAGGGGGGCGGGGAGCGGGAGCGTGGCGCGGCGGGGATGCGGTGGTTTGGGCTTAAACTTGAGCTTGTGACTTAAACTGCCGCGAAGCGGCTTAGTTGTTGCCGTAGCCAAAGCCGATGCCCGCGCCGACGCCGACGGCTTCCTCGGCCTCGGTTTCCTCGGGCGGGAGTTCGTCCAGCGGGGCGAAGCGTTCCGAGGTGAAGCCAAGCTCTTGCTGGCCGGCGTGAAATGGGTCGGGCGGGTTGCGCAGTTCTTCCAGCAGCAGGCCGACGGTGGCGGATTCGCCGCCTTTCACGATTTTTTCGCGGCCAAGGAACACTTCGCGGATGGTGTAGGTTTCACCCTTGACCGGGAGTTGCGCGTAGATTGCCCGGACGAAGTCCTTGAAGGTATCGTTGATGCAGACGACTTTTTGGCCTTTGACCATGGTGGATGTGAAAAGGCGTCCAAATTGACGGGTCGCGGGCGCGAGTGCAAGCGGGAGAGTGGGGAATGGCTTCGTCGGGGCGCGATTTCATGCGAGGTGGAGGCTGGGGGGGGCGGGGGCTTTTTTGTTCCTCTTTCTTCTTTATCGTTCTCGTTCTCGTTCCTCGTTCTCGTTCTCTTTCTCTTTCTCTTTCTCGTTATCTTTCTCGTTATCGTTTTCGTTTTCGTTCGCCCGCAGCGGCATCGCCCGGAGGAGAAAGAGAAAGGTGAAAGGTGAGCGGTGTGCGGTGTGCGGTGTGCGGTGTGCGGTGAACAGAGAAAGGTGTGCGGTGAAAAGAGAAAGATAAAGATAAAGAAGAAAGAAGAAAGAGAAGAAAAATGAAGAAAGAGAACGAGAACGAGAACGAGAACGAAGAATGAGAACGATAAAGAGAGGGGGGGGCTGCGCTGCACAACGTGCGCGGCCTCGGGCTAAAAAATTTGCTTCGCGTCTTTTGCGTTCTTCGCGGTTCATCGGGCTGTCCTGTTTTTTATGAGCAACATTACCAAAAAAGTCGCCGCGGTGCACGACCTGTCCGGCTGCGGACGCGTTTCGCTTACGGCGGTCATCCCCGTGTTGTCGTCGATGGGCATCGAGGTTTGCCCGCTGCCCACCGCCGTTCTTTCGGCCCACACCCAGTATCCGGAATTTTATTTCCGGGACCTCACCGAGGAGATGGGGCAGTTTGTCCGACATTGGAAAAGGATGGGGCTGGAGTTCGACGCCATCTACAGCGGTTATCTCGGCTCGCCGCGCCAGGCCGCAATCGTGTCCGAGCTTATCGCGCATTTCGCGTCCGGCGGGCAACTCGTGGTGGTGGACCCCGTGCTCGGCGACAACGGCAAACTCTACGCCTCGCTCGATCCCGCCATGGTCGGGGAGATGCGCACGCTGGCAAGGCTGGCGCGCGTGATCACCCCGAACATCACCGAGATGTTTTTGCTGCTCGGCCAGCCTTGGCAGCCGTTTGTCGAGACGGCGCGGCTGAAATCGCATTTGAAGACGCTCGCGGAACTCGGCCCCGACGTGGTGATCGTGACCGGCGTGCCCGAGGACGAGTCGTCGCGCACGACCTCGGTCGTCGCCTACGACCGGAAGCACGAGCGTTTCTGGAAGGCGTCGTGCAGCTACCTGCCCGCGCATTATCCGGGCACGGGCGACACGTTCACGAGCGTGGTGACGGGTTCGCTGCTGCAAGGCGACAGCCTGCCCATCGCGCTCGACCGCGCGGTGCAATTCATCCTCACCGGCATCCGCGCGACCTTCGGCTACGAGCACGACAACCGGGCGGGCATCCTGCTGGAGCGCGTGCTGCCCATGCTGCGCACGCCGACACAAATCGGAAGCTACGAGTTGTTATAAGGGCGCGCGGACGGCACGGAAGCTGGAGGGAGTTTTCAGTGTTCAGTGTTCGGTTTTCAGCTTGGCGGGCTGTCGGCCTTCGGCCTCGAAACCGGTTTCAGTTTTTTCGGCGTGGTCGGCTTTCGCGGTTTGCTCGGCTTTCGCGGCGTGGTCCTGAAAACGCACAAACTGAAAACTGGATTCACCACGGAGGGCACGGAGGACACGGAGCCATGAAAGAAAATTCCTTCCTTGGAAAAACTCCCTCCAACCCCCGCGTCGCCACGTCCCCGCGGCCCTCGTCTCCCCCGCATCTCGTCTCCCCGTGCCTCCGTGTCTCCGTCTATCTCCGCGCCCTTCGCGATTCAAAACAATAAAACGAGCGAGGAGACGGAACCAGATGCAACGCCAAGTTGAGTCCCCCCCTCTTTCTTCTTTCCTCTTTATTCTTTATCTTTCCTCTCGTCAGGCTTCTCGCTTCGCCCGGAACTTCCTGCCCGTTCCTGACGAAAGATAAAGATAAAGATAAAGAGGAATAAAGAGGAAAGAAGAAAGAGAAGGGGGGACTCAACTTGGCGTTGCACCCGACGGAAACAACGCCCCCCGCGCCTCCCCTCCCCCGACGAGGCGCCTCTAGTGCGACTTGCTTGTGTCCGGCGCGACGGAGCCGTCGGTTTTGCTCAGTTTCCGCCAAGTGAACCCGTAAATCGCGATCACCGCGAAACAGAACAGCGGCACCGCAAAGCCGGGCGACATCAGGTGCTGGTTGTGCCCCGTCACCTCGCGCCCGTAATGCGAGGCCGCCTCGCCGAACCGGTCGCTGAACCAGCCCATGAGCTTCGGCATGACGGCGCCGCCCATGATGGCCATGACGAGGAACGACGACGCGAGCTTCGCCTTGCGCCCCAGCCCGAAAATGCCCAGTGCAAAAATCGTCGGAAACAGGATCGACATGAAGAAAAAGCTGGCGAACACCGCGACGACCGACACCCAGCCGAGCTGCATGAAAACAAGCACCATGAGCGCCGCGTTGACGGCGCCGTAAACCCCGAGCACGCGGTGCGCGGGCGCCACCGCGAGGATGGCCGCGCCGACGAGGCGCCCGAGCAGAAACAACCCAAAGGCGACCCAGCCTTGCAGGATCGTGGCGCCGGCCTCGTTGATAAAAATCAGCCCGTTCGCCTGGGTGTGGACGACCTCGCTGTCGCCGGGGAAAATGTCGCGGAACGCCTGCAACACCCCGGCGGCGCCGCGCGAGATGGGCGGCATGTCGGCCACGACATAGTTGATGAAAAAGCTGAAAATGCCCGCCTGCGCCGCGACATAGAGGAATTGCGCGAACACGCCGCCCGTCACGTGCAGGTGTTTCCACAGCGAAAGATAGTTGCCAAGAATGAACCCCAGCAACCCCGGCATCACCACGAACAGCAGGCAAATCAACACCTGCTCCAGCCCGGCGGCCTTTTCCACCGACGCGGACCCATGCCACAAATACGCCGCGCCCATCGCCAGCCCGGCGGCGATGCCGATGGCCAGACCCTTGAGGCCGCGCCGATTCAGGCCCGTTTTTTCCGCGCCGGCGGTTTCGTCCTGGTCGAGATTGTAGGCATCCTCGGTCTGGAGGTCGGGGATTTTCACGCAGGCAAAAACAAACGCGAGCACGAGCACGATGACGCCGACCGCGGCGTAAGGGATGTAGAGGCGCTCGTGGTTTTCCGCCGCGCTGGCGCTGCCGTAGAAAAACATGCCGCCGATGATCGGCCCCATCATGAAGCCGATGCCGTTGCAGGACTGCGCGAGGTTGATGCGCGTGGAGGCGTAGTCCTTGTGGCCGAGCACGGTGGTGTAGGGATTCGCGACGGTTTCGAGAAACGTGAGGCCCATGGCGATGACGCACACGCCGAGCAAAAAAGCCCAGAACGCGTCGATGTGCGTGGCCGGGACAAACCAGAACGCGCCCGCCGCGACGACGCCGAGGCCGGTGATGATGCCGCCCTTGTAGCCGAGCTTGCGGCAGAGTCCGCCCGCCGGCAGCGCGATGAGGAAGTAGCCGAGATAGTGGGCGAACTGCACCCAAGCCGACTGCGAGCGCGACAGGTGCAGCTTGTCCTGAAAATGCTTGTCCATCGCGTCGATCATCCCGTTGCAGAAGCCCCAAAGGAGAAAGAGCGAGCAAAGGAGCAGGAAAATGATCGCGTAACTCTTTCCGCCGGCCCCCCGGAAAAGGCGCGGTTTCGACGCGGATGACACGGACGCGGAGGAATTTTGGGCGGAGGGCAGGGAGGAACTCATGGGTGCTGTTTTCAGGATGACGGGAACAGGCAAGCCAACAGCACCGGAGCGGCGTTGCGCAATCTGAAACACTACCTGACAGTCTGCCTCGGCGACAGCCCGAGGCGTTGGCCAGCGATTTTCCACCGGGGGAACGCAACCCTTTGGGCAACCTTGTTATCATTCCGCGAACGGGCTTTGGACTTGCTCGCCAGCCCTGTTTTCCCGGATGCAAAATTCAAAGCGCCTTAACGAATGCGCGAAGCCGGTAGGGAGGCCTCGCGCAACCTCGGGGACGGCAAAAACCGGGGGTGGGTGTGGGTGGGTGTGGGGTGGGTGTGGGGTGGGAGGGAGAAACAGGCCTATTCCTGCTTTTGCGCGCGGGGGCGCGCCCGGTCCGTGGCAGGCGCTTTCTTTTCGGCCCGCAAGTGATGGATTTCGCAGCCGGC
>JAIRTK010000485.1 GCA_031254955.1 Opitutaceae bacterium | reverse complement strand
CGCGGCGGGTCGCGGGGCATCGGAGCGGCGGCGGCGGGTGTCAAGGGGAAGGCCGTAAGGCTCGACCTTGTATCGGGCCGGATTTGGCGGCGCGGTGGCGGCGCGGCCTGACCTTGTGTCAGGCGCCCCCTCCCAATTCTCCCAATTCTCCAGCCCTCAGCCCCATCCCCCCTCGACCACACCGCCCGGAAGATAAAGATAAAGAGAAAGAGAAAGAGGAAAGATAAAGATAAAGAGAACGAGAACGAGAACGAAGAACGAAAAAATGCGTCCCAGACGCATAGCCTCACTTTGAATCGTCGTTCCCCTCCTCACCCCACACACCTCCTCACCCCATACACCTCCTTACCCCACACACCATCCCCCCACACACACCATCCCCTCCCCCACACCCTCACCCCGCCCTTTCCGCGAAAACCCCTTTGTGCCATTGACACTTAGAGGCCAACCCCTATTGCGTAGCCTCCCTGCTTCGAGGCGATTTCCCCCCGACGCACACAACGGCTCACCACAACCCATCATGGCTAAATCAAAATCCGCAAAAACCACCAAACCGGCCGGCCAGGCCTCCCGCCCTGCCGCCCAAAAAAACCCCGCCGCCAAGGCGGCCAAATACGTTTACACCTGGGGAGCCGGCAAAGCCGACGGCCACGGCGGCATGAAACCCCTCCTCGGCGGCAAAGGCGCCAACCTCGCCGAAATGACCCGCATCGGCCTCCCCGTGCCCCCCGGCTTCACCATCACCACCGAAGTCTGCACCTACTACTACGCCAACAAAAAAACCTGCCCCCCCACGCTCCAGACACAAATGGAAGCCGGCATCAAAAACATGGAACGCATCATGGGCACCCGCTTCGGCGACGCCGACGGCTTCCCCCTCCTCGTCGCCGTCCGCTCCGGCGCGCGCGACTCCATGCCCGGCATGATGGACACCATCCTCAACCTCGGCCTCAACGACCAAACCGTCCGCTCACTCGAAAAAGCCACCCAAAACCCCCGCTTCGCCTGGGACTGCTACCGCCGCTTCATCCAAATGTATGGCGACGTCGTCCTCGGCGTGCAAAAACGCGAAGGCGAAGACCACGAACCCTTTGAAAACATCATCCACGACTACAAACACGAAACCTACCACGCCGACATCGAAGACTCCAGACTCACCGCCGCCGACCAGCAAGAACTCGTCCGCCGCTTCAAAACCCTCGTCAAAAAACGCACCGGCAAAGTCTTCCCCCACGACCCCTGGGACCAACTCCGCGGCGCCGCCGGCGCCGTCTTCGGCTCCTGGATGAACGACCGCGCCATCGTTTACCGCCGCAAATACAACATCCCCACCGAATGGGGCACCGCCGTCAACATCCAAGCCATGGTCTTCGGCAACACCGGCGAAACCTCCGGCTCCGGCGTCGCCTTCACCCGCAACCCCGCCAACGGCGCCAACGAATTCTACGGCGAATTCCTCATCAACGCCCAAGGCGAAGACGTTGTCGCCGGCGTGCGCACCCCCGAACCCGTCGCCCGCCTCAAAGACCGGATGCCCCAAGCCCACGCCGCCCTCCTCCGCGTCCGCACCATCCTCGAAAACCACTTCCGCGACGTGCAAGACATCGAATTCACCATCCAAGAAGGCAAACTCTTCATGCTCCAGACCCGCAACGGCAAACGCACCGCCGCCGCCGCCCTCAAATTCTCCATGGACATGGTGCGCGAAAACCTCATCGACTGGAAAACCGCCATCCTCCGCAACCCCGCCGACCAACTCGACCAACTCCTCGCCCCCATCTTCGACCCCGCCGAAATAAAAAAAGCCAAACCCATCGCCACCGGCCTCCCCGCCGGCCCCGGCGCCGCCACCGGCAAACTCTACCTCAACGCCGAACGCGCCGTGGCCGCCGCCGCCAAAGGCGAAAAAGTCCTCCTCGCCCGCATCGAAACCTCCCCCGAAGACCTCCGCGGCATGATCGCCGCCGAAGGCATCATCACCGCCCGCGGCGGCGTCTCCTCCCACGCCGCGCTCGTCGCCCGCCAGATGGGCAAAGTCTGCGTCTGCGGCGCCGCCGCCCTCCACATCGACTACGACAAAAAAACCGCCACCATCGACGGACGCGCCTTCGCCGAAGGCGACCCCCTCTCCATCGACGGCACCAACGGCGCCATCTACGCCGGCCCCATCAAAACCGCCCCCTCGGAAATCATCGCCGGCCTCCTGCACAACGACAAAACCGCGCGCCAGACCGAAAAATTCAAACACTACGCGCGCCTCATGACCTGGTGCGCGAAAGCCGCCCGCCTCCAAGTGCGCACCAACGCCGACACCCCCGAACAAGCCGCCCACGCCATCGCCTTCGGCGCCACCGGCATCGGCCTCACCCGCACCGAACACATGTTCTTTGAAGGAGACCGCATCGACACCATGCGCGAAATGATCCTCGCCGACACCCTCCAAGCCCGCGAAACCGCGCTCGCCCGCCTCCTCCCCTGCCAACGCGCCGACTTCCTCGGCATCTTCAAAACCCTCAAAGGCCTCCCCGCCACCATCCGCTTCATCGACCCCCCGCTGCACGAATTCCTCCCCCACACCAAAGAACAACAAATGGACCTCGCCCGCAAACTCGACATCCCCGTCGAACGCATCATGGCCCGCGTCAACGAACTCCACGAATTCAACCCCATGCTCGGCTTCCGCGGCTGCCGCCTCGGCATCAAGTATCCCGAAATCACCCGCATGCAAGCCCGCGCCGTCTTTGAAGCCGCCGCCGAAGCCCGGAAAGCCGGCATCCACGCCCGCCCGGAAATCATGATCCCCCTCGTCGGCTTCAAACAAGAACTCGACCTCCAAGTCGCCATCATCAACGAAACCGCCCAAGCCGTGCAAACCGAACGCAAAGTCCGCCTCACCTACAAAGTCGGCACCATGATCGAAGTGCCCCGCGGCGCGCTCACCGCCGGAGAAATCGCGCGCACCGCCGAATTCTTCAGCTTCGGCACCAACGACCTCACGCAAACCGTGCTCGGCATGAGCCGCGACGACGCCGGCAGCTTCCTCCCCGCCTACCAAGAAACCGAAATCGTAAAGAAAAACCCCTTCGCCTCCATCGACCAAACCGGCGTCGGCGAACTCATGCGCCACGCCATCGAAAACGGCCGCGCCACCCGCCCCGACATCAAACTCGGCATCTGCGGCGAACACGGCGGCGACCCCGACTCGGTGAAATTCTGCCACAAACTCGGACTGGCCTACGTAAGCTGCTCCCCCTACCGCGTCCCCGTCGCCCGCCTCGCCGCCGCGCAAGCCGCCGTGGAAGAAGAACCCGCCACACCCGCGAACCCCGCCCCCCGCAAACTTGGTGGCGATGCCGCCTTGCGCGCCGCCGGGAAACCCGCCCCCAGCAAACAGGGTGTTTCCGTGTCTGAAAGGAAATCTGGTTTGCGCGCCGCTGGAAAACCCGCCTCCAGCAAACCGCGACGAGCGTTGCGCCGGCGTCGATACTGCGACACCCGCCCCCCGCAACCCCGTCAGAAACAAATAACCCCCCGCGCACAAACCCGCCGGAAAAATCCCCCGCCCCTCGCGGCCCCCGCCTCAACGCCGCGAGGCAAGGCCGTCCATGCGCCACAAGCACGGACGCCCACAGGACCTATTCCGTTTATTCTGTCGCGTCCGGGGAGCGCAAGCATCCCGCGTGCCTTGCCCGGCGTCCCGCCGGGCAACCGGTTTTGGCGGGACGCCGAAACCCGCACGCGAGACGCATGCGCTCCCCGGACATCTTGCCTTGCACCCCATTAAACGAAAAAGCCCTGCCCTCGTTTGCGCCATGAGTAAAGTTACGCGAAGCCGGTAGGGAGGCCTCTCCGAGGCCTCCGTCGAGCGGAGAATGCAGTTTGAATTTCATGAGAAAATCGAAGCGTTATCGCGGAGGCCTCGGAGAGGCCTCCCTACCTTGGCATCGGTAAAATTTGAATTTTTTCAAAGTGCCCAAAACTAACCGCGAGCCAGTGCGCGCCGGACGGCCCAGACGGGCCGCGAGGCGTGGGCGAGGACGCGGGTGGCATGGGTGGGTCGCGGGTGGCACGGGCGAGGATGCTTGTGCTACTCGAAGC
>JAIRTK010000472.1 GCA_031254955.1 Opitutaceae bacterium | reverse complement strand
TAAAATAACCCACGCAAAGATGCAAAAAGGCAAATGAAGTCAGGCAAATGAAGTCTGTTGTGATACTCTTTCCCGACGCGATTGTGTCTTCAGGGAAGGACGGTCTCGTCGATACCGCCGACGTTTGCCGAGGAAGGTCGCGGCGGTTGTCAGGCTTCTCGCTTCGCTCGGAACGGCGACACCGCTCTGCCTGCTAAAATCTATTTTTCATTGGGAAATAGTATGACACAGAGGACACAGCGTTCCGACACGGAGAGCACAGAGAAAAAAGACCTGTTCAGGCAAGGTCTCCGTGGCGCGCTATGGGTCGCGTTCTGTGTCCTCCGTGTCGGCGCTCTGTGTCCTCTATGTCACAACAGACCGCCCCCGATTTTTCTTTTTGATAGATGCTCTTAATCAAATCCCCAACACACGCCGGGCCGTTCCGCGCAGTATGGCGGCAAGCTCGCCGGCGTTCAATCCACTCGCGCCCGCCTCGCCGGCCAGCGAGCGCATGGAGGGCGCCGTCTCCCGCGCCGGATACAGCACCAGAGGAAAATCCGTCCCAAACACTATCCGCCCCGCCCCCACGGCGTCGGCCATCTCCCGCCAGATTTTTGGCGGATAGATGAGCGGAGACGCCGCCGTGTCAAAAAAAACATTGTCCAACGCGCGCACCTCCGCGCCGATTCCGGGAGCGAGCGCCGCCCGCGCGCCCCAGTGCGCCCAGATGAAGGTCGTGCGCGGATGCGCCCGCGCGAGCCGCGCAAAATCCTCCTGCGGCGTGGCGATTTTGCCTGGGTAATCCTTGCTGTCCGGCTCGGTCACGTGGAAGTTGACCGCCAGCCCCAGTTCGCCCGCCAACTCCAGCGCCTCGCCGAGCACCGGGTCGTCCGCCGCGAGTCCCTGCGAATGCGGGGAGAGTTCCCCCAGTCCGCGAAACCCCGCGTCCAGCGCGCGCGCGATTTCCTCGCGCACCGCCGCCGCTCCCGCCCCCGGATGCAGCGCGGCGAACGCGGTAATCCGGTCGGCGTGCATCCGCAGGCATTCCGCGTAAAAACGATTCTGCCACGCGCACGTCGCTGGGGTTTCCCAATACCAGCCCAGCAGCACGACCCGCTCCACGTCCGCCGCGTCCATCGCGCGGAGCAGCTCCGCCACGCCCGGAAACCCTTGCACCGGGCGCCCGCTCTTGCGCACCCGCGTGCACAAAGTCGCCCAATGCGCCTCGCCCCGCGTCGCCGCCCACGCCGCCGGCGAGGCGTTCACCTCGGGCGGATACAAATGCGCGTGTGCGTCGATAATCGGCATCGCATCAAACCACTAGCCGGAAACGCGCGCCCGGCAAAGCCGAATTGGAAATTAGAAATTAGAAATTAGGATTTAGAAATTAGGATTTAGGATTAAAAAAACGCCGGATGGAGCGGCAAAACCGGCGCGGCGGGCGGCGGACGCATTTTTCGCATCGGCATTGCGCCCGGCAGCCACACAATGAATGGATATTGGACGCATGATTCCCGCCGCCATCCTTCCCCTTCCTAAATCCTAATTTTTAATTTCTAATTTCAGACATGATCCGCGTCCTCCAACGCCACATTCTTTCGGCGGTCCTCTTCGCCTCGGGCGCGGCGGTGGTCTTCACGACCTTCGTCTTCGCCGCCGGGAATTTTATCAAGGAACTGCTCGCGCCCCTGCTCGACGGGACGCTGCCCGCCTCCGTCGTGCTCAAGCTCACCGTTCTCCTGCTGCCCTACGCGGCGGTTTACGCCGTGCCCATCGGGCTGCTCGTCGGGACCCTGCTGGTCATGGGCCGGCTGTCAGCCGACAACGAAATCACCGCGATGCGCAGCGCCGGGCTGAGCCTGTGGCAAATCTCGCGCGCGGTGCTCCTGTTCGGACTTGGCGGCGCGACCTTCGCGCTCGCCATCAACTTCGAACTCATGCCGCGCGCGCGCACCACCTACCAAGTCGAAATTGTCCGCGCCTTCCGGCAAAGCGCGTTCAACATCCTCGCGCCGAAAACCTTCATCCGCGCGTTCACCGGCGCGGTGGTTTGGTTCAACCACAAGGACGGCGACGAACTGCGCGATGTCTGGGCCTGGCAACTCGACAACCAGCAACGCGTCACCCGCCTCATCCACGCCGAAACCGCCACCCTGGACATCGACGAGGACTCCGCGACGATGGTCATCACATTTCGCAACACGACCATCGAGCAACGCCAGGCCGGGGACCCGGAAATACGCAACAAGCACGATGCCATCGCCACGTTTGAGGAAACGAGCATCGACATATCCCTGGCCAGCCTGTTCAACCCGCGCCGTGCCCGGCACAAAATCGAATGGCTGCCGACGCGGGAGCTGTTCGCCGAGTTGAGCCGCGTCTCCGCGCCGGACATTCCCGCCCTGGAGCGGCTGAAAGTCTCGATGGCGGTGCAGGAGAAATTCGTCACCGCGCTGGCGGTGTTTTCGTTTGTGCTCATCGGCATCCCGCTCGGCGTGCGCGCGCAGCGCAAGGAAACCTCGGCCAACCTCGGCATCGCGGTCATCCTCGTGGTGGTTTACCACGTGCTGGGCAGCGCGGCAGGCGGCCTCGACCGGCACCCGGAGATGCATCCCGACTTGCTGATGTGGCTGCCCAACCTCCTGTTCACCGGCCTCGGCCTCTGGCTCTACCGCCGCGCGGAGCGTGCCTGACCCGCGCCACCGCCGCCGGCTACAGCACCGAGGTTGCGCGGAGGTCCCGAACCAAGCCCCAAGCGCGAATTATACCGATTTATACCCTTTCTCATTCCAACCTATAGAATAACTGGTGCACGCTTTGGAGTGCGGCGGCAGAGGGCGAAGCCCGGCGATGCCTCTTTCGACTGCCGGGAAAAGCAATGGATTCCCAGCCCTCCACCGCCGACAAAAAGCGGTGTCGCCGCTTCGCTCTGTCAC
>JAIRTK010000413.1 GCA_031254955.1 Opitutaceae bacterium | reverse complement strand
AAAAATAATAGACGTGTTCGCCAACCTCGTTTCCGCCGTGTGTAACGTTGCGCGTTGCGCGGAGCCGGTAGGGAGGCCTCTCCGAGGCCTCCGCCGGACGGAACAGACGGCTTGAATTTAATGGAGAAATAGAATCGGCATGGGAAAACCGGGACGGCATGGGAAACCCGGGACGGCATGGGGAAATCAGGACGGCATGGGGAAATCGAAGCGTTCTCGCGGAGGCCTCGGAGAGGCCTCCCTACCGGATTGGGCCAGTTGCCCAAGGGGTTTGCATGGTGCGTCACGGTGGGAAAAGGGTTGGCGAACAAGTCTATTCCTCGGTTCTCTTCTCTTTCTCCTCCGGGCGACGCTACTGGGGAGGGAGGGGATGAAATCAGGCGCACGGAGAGGCGGCGGCGACACGACAGACTATCGGCAGGACAAAAAACGGCCAGCCCTCTCAAAGCGGCCCACGCGCTCACACGCTTACCGGACGGCCATTGTCCTTGGGGCCGAAACCGAGAATCACATCCGCCGCGCGCTTTGCCCATTCGGACGGCTTCGCGTGCCCCTCCGCGCCTTCCGCCCAGCACTGGCGCAGCATGTCGGTGTCGATCACCCCCGGATTGAGCGGCACCGCCGCCATGCCCTTCGGCAACTCCTCGGCCAGCGCGCGCGTGAGGCCCTCGATGGCCCACTTCGACGCGCAATACGGCGCGACCCCCGCGTCCACCGAACGCCCCCAGCCCGAACTGTAATTGACGATCACGCCGCGCCGCGCCTTCACCATCGCGGGCGCAAACGCGCGGATGACATTGGCCGTGCCTTTGATGTTCACGTCGATCAGCCGCGAAAACGTCTCCGCCGGCACCTCCCAGAGCGGCGCGGGAGCGTTCATCAACGCCGCGTTGTTGATCAACCAATCCGGCGCGCCGTGCATCCCCAGCACGCGCTCCGCCCAAAGCCCGACCTTGACCGGCTCGGTCACGTCCACGACGGAGAAATCATGCGGCGCGGAATGCGCGAAACGCAGGTCCATTATCCCCTCGGCGCCGCGTCCGCACCCGATCACGAGATGCCCCCGCGCGATAAGTTCCTCCGCCAGCGCGCGCCCCAACCCGCGGGTGACGCCGGTGATGACCACCTTCTTCATTTCAGTTTTTTTGCCCATGATAAATTAACCCCTGTTTTCGTTTATGCTGTCGCACGGTCCGGATTTTCGTAACGCAGGTTTTCAAACCTGCTCGATGGCGCGGAGCGCTGCCCAAGCCACCAAGCAGATTTGGAAGTCTGCGTTATGTCAGGCCTAGGCATGCGTCAGCGTAAACGAAAAAACTTTCATTCCCTTTTCCGGTCATCCAAAAGAGCGCGGTTTTAATCGGGGATAGGTTATCGGATGTTTTCGCGAAACCGGGAGGTCATGATGACTACGGTGTGTTTGTTATTGGATGTTTTGTTTATCTGGCCAAAAGGTCGGCGGGTGAGAAGCGTGCGAAGGTGATGCGCTCGTAGGCCATGCGTTCTCCGCTTTCGTAGAGACAGCCGGCGGCGGTGTCGTCGATGGCCACCAGGCACGAATAGGCTGCCGGGCCTTTGGTCAGCACACGTGAGAGCGGCCATGTTTTTCCGTTGTCGGCGCTGGCCTTGATGGTGAGGTTCACGCGTTTTTTGGGATGGGCGGGGTTGGAAAACACCAGCAGGCCCGCCGCTTTTTTCCCGCGTTCCCAGCGCAAGATGCTCGCCTGGCAAACCGGCTCCTCCAGCGCATCGGCATCGCGCATCCGCCCCCATGTCGCCCCGCCGTCGGAACTCTCCGCCTGCGCCCGTCGCGAGCGTTTCGCGTAGGAGCGCATGTCCATCAGCAGCGTGCCCTTGCCGTCAAAAAGCTCGACGAGCTGGCATTCGTTCACCCGAGGCTGGATGGGGGCGCCCATCTTCCATGTCTTTCCGTGGTCGTCGGAGTAAATCGCATGGGAGCCATAGCCCGCGCCGGGATCGGTTTCGGCGTTCTTCGCGGGGAAGCTGTGATCGCATGGAATGACCAGCCGTCCCGCATGAGGGCCGTGTTTTATCTGCACGCCGACGCCGGGTCCCGTGGCATACCAGCCCCAATCGGCGGCTTTCGTGGCGGCGGTGATTTCCTCCGGCGCGCTCCACGTTTCGCCGTGGTCGGTCGAATGCGAGACCCATACCGTGCGCGTGCCCGCGCCGGCGCCCGCCAGGATTTCTTTTTCCCGGTCGGTGCCTATATTGTGGCTGAGCAGCAGCCATAGGGCGCCGGTCGTCTCGTCCACCACGGCGCACGGGTTGCCGCAGGTGTTTTCCCCGTCGTCCCACACGACTTGAATCCCGCCCCAGGTGCGTCCGCCGTCGCGCGAGCGTCGCAGGAGAATGTCGATGTCGCCGCGATCGCTGGGGCTGTTTTTCCGTCCTTCGCAAAACGCGAGCAAATCACCGTTCGGCGCCTTCACAATCGAGGGGATGCGAAATGTGTGATAGCCTTCGGTGCCGGATTTATAGACGAGATGTTGCTCGACCGTCGCGGAGGCGGTCGGCGGAAAGAAAAACGATGGCAGAAACGCAAGCGCGGAAAGCGAGCCGCAAACGCGAAGGCGGCTCATCGGGATGGGAAGCAACGGTGAAAACATGGGGGCATCGTCACACTTTGTCTCGCTGTCTGCAAATGGGTTTTACTGGTTTGCATGATAGACCAGTCGTAAAAACGCGGTGTCCGGCGCGTCGGGCAGCGGTGGCCGCTGCTGAAATTATGCGCTGCGGCGTAGCGCCAGTTTTTTTAAGCGTGGGGGGAGGGGATGGACGGAATGGACAGAATGGACGGAATGGACGGAATGGGTGGAATGAGCGCAAGGGGCGCAAGGGACGGAAGGGGCGGGATGGGCGGGATGGGCGATGGCGAAATGCGCGGGAGAGGTGGAGGGACGGAATGCGCGGCAGGGGCGCGGCGGGGCGCTGGGGCGGCGCGGCGGCGGGAGGGCTGGGGCGGCGGGGCGGTGGTGTGTGTGGTGGGGGTGACAGGGGCGGTGTCACACGATCATGCCGGCGGCGACGGTGGCGTGGGTGAATTCGTCCACGAGGATGAAGGCGCCGGTCTGGCGGTTGCGGTGGTAGGAATCCGCGCCGAGCGGGGTCGTGGTGCGCAGGCGGATGCGCGCGATGTCGTTCATGCCGATTTCAAAGCCGTTTTCGATTTTGCGCAGCGTGTTGATGTCAACTTTGTAGCGCACTTCCTTGACCACGGTCCGGGTTTCGCGGGTCGTGTGGCGGAGGAGGTATTTGCCGTTGGGCTGGAGTTTTTTGTCCGAGGCAAACCAGCAAATCATGGCTTCGATGTCCTGGGTGGAGGCGGGCGGGTGGTTGGGTTTCACCAGCATGTCGCCGCGCGAGAGGTCGATGTCGTCCTCCAGCGTGATGGAGACGGACATGGGGGCGAAGGCCTCCGGGACGGGGCCGTCGGGGCCGTGGATTTCCTTGATGCGGCTGGTGAAGCCGGAGGGGAAGGCGAGGATGGTATCGCCGGGTTTGAAGACGCCGCCGGCGACGCGGCCAGCGAAGCCGCGGAAGTCATGCCAGGCGTCGTTGTTTGGCCGGATGACGGTTTGCACGGGGAAGCGGGCGTCGATGTGGTTGGCGTCGCCGCCGATGTAAACGGTTTCGAGCGTGTAGAGCAGCGGGCCGCCTTCATACCACGGGGCGCGGGGGGATTTTTCGACCACGTTGTCGCCGTGAAGCGCGCTGATGGGGATGAATTTTATGTCCGGGATTTCGAGCCGGGAGGCGAAGCGCGAGAAGTGCCGGACGATGTCGTCGTAAGCGGTCTGGTCAAAACCGACGAGGTCCATTTTGTTCACGCAGACGACGAGGTGGGGGATGCGGAGCAGGGAGGCGATGAAGGCGTGCCGGAGGGTTTGCTCGACGATGCCGTTGCGCGCGTCGATGAGGATGATGGCGAGGCTGGCGGTCGAGGCGCCGGTGACCATGTTGCGCGTGTATTGGATGTGGCCGGGCGTGTCGGCGATGATGAACTTGCGGCGCGGCGTGGCGAAGTAGCGGTAGGCGACATCGATGGTGATGCCTTGCTCGCGCTCGGCGCGCAGTCCGTCGGTGAGGAGGGCGAGGTTGAGGTGTTCCTCGCCGCGCCGCCCGGTGGCGCGTTCGATGGCGTCGAGCTGGTCGTCGAAGATGGCTTTCGAGTCGTAGAGCAGGCGTCCGATGAGGGTGGATTTTCCGTCGTCCACGCTTCCCGCCGTGGTGAAGCGGAGGAGGTCCATGGCGAGGTAATGCGCATCGGCGCCGGCGGCGGCGGTGGAGTGGTTGCTGTTTGCGGTGGTCATGTGGAAATGCGGAATGCGGAGGGCGCGAATGGAGGGAGAAAATTACGATTTACGATTTACGATTTACGATTGGGAGAGTGGCCACTCCATGAGCGCGGCGGCGCGGTGGCGGCGCGCGGTGGCGGCACGGCGGTGGCGCGGTGGCGTGGTGGCGGCGCGATGGCGCGGTGGCGCCCAAATTGTGATTCGTCATTCGCCCTACCTTTAATGGCTTCCATTGTGTGAGTTTCATTAGGAAAGAGTATCATTCGTCATTTGTAACCGATGTTACGCGGTGGGCCTTTTTGGAGTGCGGTGACTTGTCTCCGCTTTTGACGGGCCGACTTGTCGGCCCGCGACGGTTTCGCCTCGGGCGGCGCGACTTGCCGCGCCGTCAAAAGCGGCGAGAACTCGCCGCACTCCATAACTGGCCCCGCCGCGCGCGCCGGTTGAGTGTCGTGTAACATCAGTTTGTCATTCAAAAGTATCCCGCCTTCTTGCGGTCCTCCATGGCGGTCTCGGAGCGTTTGTCGTCGGCGCGGGCGCCGCGCTCGGTCACGCGGGCGGCGGCGACTTCCTGAATGATTCCGGCAAGCGTGGCGGCGGGGGACTCGACCGCGCCGGTGCAGGTGGCGTCGCCGACGGTGCGGAAACGCACGCGGCGGCGCTCGAATCGCTCGCCGGGCAGCAGCGTGATGTGCGGGGTGTTGGCGAGGAGCACGCCGTCGCGGTCAACCACCTCGCGCTCGTGCGAGAAATAGAGGGCCGGAATGGCGAGCCGCTCGCGCGCGATGTATTGCCAGATGTCCATCTCGGTCCAGTTGCTGAGCGGGAACACGCGAAAGTGTTCGCCGGGGTGCTTGCGTCCGTTGAAGAGGTTCCAGAGTTCGGGGCGCTGGTTTTTCGGGTCCCACTGGCCAAACTCGTCGCGGTGCGAAAAGAAGCGTTCCTTGGCGCGCGCCTTTTCCTCGTCGCGGCGCGCGCCGCCGAGGCAGGCGTCGAATTTGAACTCCTCGATGGTGTCGAGCAGCGTGACGGTCTGGAGCGCGTTGCGCGAGGGGTTCGGCCCTTTTTCCTCGGTCGCGCGGCCGGCGGCGATGCTGTCGGCGACGCGGCGCACGATGAGGCGCGCGCCGGTGTCGCGGACGAGCCGGTCGCGAAACGCGAGGGTTTCGACGAAATTGTGCCCGGTGTCGATGTGCACGAGCGGAAACGGAGTGCGGGCCGGGGCGAAGGCTTTTTGCGCGAGGCGCACCATCACGATGGAGTCCTTGCCGCCGGAAAAAAGGAGCGCGGGCCGCTCGAATTGCGCGGCGACTTCGCGCAACACATAGATGGCTTCGTGCTCAAGATGCGCGAGGTGGGCGAGGTGGTAGTTGCTCATGTCGGAAAAAGAAAAACGCGCGGAGACGCCTCCGCGCCGCGCCCGTCCGGGGGCGGGGACGCGGCGCCCGCGTGTATCTGTCATTCGGATACAAATGCGATGCGCGCGCGCACGGCGGCGTGGAGTTGCCCGAGCGCCGCCCCAGGCGGGGCCGTTTCGGTGTCGATGAGGAGCGCCCCCTCGTCCGGCGCGGGCGGCTCGAAACGCGAATCCCGCCCGGTGAACTCCGTCACGCCCGCCGCCGCCGCCTTCGCGTAGAGGCCTTTCGGGTCGCGGCGCGCGCAGGTTTCAAAGGAGGCGTGCACATAGGCCGGGAAAAAATCCGCCGCGCCGATGATCCCGCGCGCCGCGTCGCGGAGCGCGCGGAACGGCGTGATGAACGACGCGACCGTCACGATGCCGGCCTGCGCAAAGAGCCGCGCGACCTCGGCCGCGCGCCGGATGTTCTCCGCGCGGTCGGCGTCGCTGAACCCGAGCGCCCGGTTCAGGCCGGCGCGAAGGTTGTCCCCGTCGAGCAGATGCGTGGTGAACCCCTCGGCGGCAAGCCGCCGCTCAAGCGCGACGGCCAGCGTGCTTTTGCCCGAACCGGACAACCCGAACAGCCAGATGACGCGGGCGCGCTGCCGGAGACGTTTTTCTTTTTCCGCGCGCGACAGAACCCGCTCGAAAATCGGATGAATGCCCGCCCCCGGCCCGTCTTGCGCAACGGCGGGCGGCTGGGCGGAGGAAACGTTTTTTGTGGAAAGGGACGGCATTTAATTCTTGGTGAGTCACCGAGGTTACGCGCCGCCGTCGTAACGCAGCGCAGGTTGTCAGGCTTCTCGCTTCGCCCGGAACCCCAACCTGCTGAACACGCAATGCGTGCTGGCAGGAAGCAGACTTGGAAGTCTGCGCTACAAGTCTGCGCCACGAACGAAGCGGCGCGTAACTTCAGTGAGTAAGGCAACTCACATAGATTAAAGCCTTTCAGGCAAGATATTTTTAACTGTAAAATTGCAACAGATTAATATGCAATTGATAGCAATTCAAATTTAATCTTGGTTTATTTGATTACAAAACCACTGTATTCAGGCGTTTTCCGGCTGGATTTGCGCTCTGTTTTCCTGATGAAACCGTGCATGCGCTCGCCCACGGCCTCGATAAAGGCGCGGACTTCCGCCTCCTCGCCCTCGGCCTCGACCTGCACCCGCCCGTCGAGCAGATTGGCGGCAAAACCCGCCACCTCAAACTCCTTGGCGACCTGCAACGCGGCGTAGCGAAAACCCACGCCTTGCACGTGCCC
>JAIRTK010000038.1 GCA_031254955.1 Opitutaceae bacterium | reverse complement strand
TCCGTGAAAACGCCGCGAGCGCCTATGAAATGCCAAATTTTTTTCTCCGTTCGGCGGAGGCCTCGGAGAGGCCTCCCTACCGGCGCTCCCGCGCCAAACTGCCATTTCCCATGCGACAGAAACATGCCATCGCACTCCCTGTCGGGCGGCGCATCGCGTAACCCCAGTGAGAAAGGGTAGGCGCCGCTTGGAGTTGCGCCCCGTTGAACAGGCGGGATGCGACTGGATGTGGCCCGGTGAAAAACACCCGGTGAAAAACGCCGCCGCCGCCGCGCGGAAACGGCACCATGCCCGCACCCCGCGCGCCTCGGCGCGGCTGCGCGGCTACGGGGTTGCGGGGCTACGGGATTGCGCGGCGGCGCGGCGCGGCAGCGGGGGGGGAAAATCGTCGGTGTCCGCGCGCCGTGTTTTGAGAAATCATTGAGAGGCGCCCGTTGTCGCGTCGCTCGTTTTATTTTATTCTTTGCGGCGTTCCCGCCTTTGGCGTCGAATGCGCGGCGTCTTCTCCATGCTCCCGCGCCTCCTCACATTGGAAAAATCCACAGAAAACAGAAAGCTCGCGACATGAAAACAATCCAACCATCAAACCGGGCGGCCCTTCGCGGCGCCGTCCTGTGCGCCCTGCTCGCGCTGGCGTCCGCCGGCGTTGGCGGCGGCTTCGGCCCGGGCTGCACGCTCCATGCGGGCGAAAGCGCCGCCTTGGAAACCGACCACACGTTTCTGGACATCGAGAACTGGGGCGGCCTGAACTGGCAGGCCGCCGGCTGGCCCGCGATCCAGATGCGAAAAGTCCGCCTGGCGCGCGCCATCGTCCAGTTGGGCTTTGATTCCGTTTCGCCCTACGTCGCCGGCTCCGGCCCCCATTTCCTGCTGAGGGCGCAACTGGACGGGCGGTTCGTTTTCCTCACCAATTCCCAGGAAGTCGCCGCCAGCAAACCCGGCGCGATCCTGATGCAAAAAAAGGGCCGCGTCTTCGAGGGGCTGCTGCCGCGCGGCGGCGTGCTCACGGACGCCGCGGTGGATTACGGAAAGGAAACCGTCCACTACACCGCGGGCAATCTGAACCCCGGCAACGCCAACGACCCCCGCTTCACCTCCATCCGCTTCATCCCGGCGCGCGCCGGCGCCGGCGCCGGTGGCGACAGCGACAGCGACAACGCCGCCGGCCCCGGCAAATGGGAGCCGGTTTCCCTCGGCTTCCCCGCGTATTACGGCGGGCCAAACTGGGTGGTCGCCACCTGGCACGACGCGCAGGGAAAAAGCGTCGGCGGGGGCGCCGTCGTCAGGCTCGGCTACGACGCGAACTCGATTTATCGCGGCGACGCCAAAACGTCCCCGGCGCAGAATTTCCTCTGCCGCCTCGTGTTCAAAACCGGCGGCACCGTGTTTCTCACCAACAACCCTGATGTCGCCCGCCGCAAAGGGGATGTCGTCATCATGGAACACAAGGACGGCTGGTTCGAGGCCGCCGTCTCCGGGCTGGGCGAGTTGAAGGAAGTGTCGGTCGATTTCGGTGAATCCTCGCTGGCCTACGGTCGCGGGACGTGGAGCCTCAACAAAAACCCCAAGGCCGATGTCCGATTCAACAGCCTGAAAATCTTCCCCGGCGCGGAGGCGCGGCCCGCGGAACCCGCTCGGCCCGCGCCCGCCGCCGCCGCCCCGGAACCCACCCGCCCGACGGCGAACCTGAAACCCAAGGCCGACTACGCCTCGCCGGCCTACTACGGCGGCCCCAACTGGCTTGTGGCGGTTTTCACCGGGGCGCGCGGGCTGGCGCTTAAAAAGGACGCGACCCTGCGGCTGCATTTCGACCGCGCCTCATGCTTCAACCAGGACGAAAGCGTCAGCTTCCTTTTGCGCGTGGTTTTCGAGAATGGAAAAACCGTTTACGCCTCGAACTCTGAAAAAATCGTGGCCGCCGCCCCGGAGGGAAAGACCGCCCGCTTTACCCTGGACAAGGCGGGCCGCTGCTTCGAGGGCGCCCTTGTCGGGCAGGGCGGGGGCGGCGTCGTCAGGGAAATCGCGGTGGATTTCGGCGAAAGCACGAGCCATCTCCCGGTGCCGCTCAATGAACGCAACAACAACAACCCGAGTTTCTCGAAACTGACCGTCCTGGAGGCGGCGCCGGAATAAGAGCGTCTGACAAAAAGAAGGATTGACCGAAGTGAGACAGCGGACACGGAGGCGCGCGGCGGCGGATGTAGGGGCTTCGCTTGCGAAGCTCGTTGCCGGACGGCAGCCGCGCGCGTTTGTGTTTTATGCGACTGCGCCGGCGCACCGGCGGAAGCAACTCCGTGGCGTCCTTCCGCGACGGGTTTCGCAAGCAGAGTCCCTGCATCCTCGCCTTTCCCCATGCTTTTCATACCGTCTTTCGGCCTGCCCTATTGTAATTTTGTCAGGCGCTCTAAAAAGACGCCTTGCATTAGAGCGCCTGCCAAAACAACCCGCGCAAAGACGCAAAAAGGCCGATGAGGTCTGTTGTGTCCTCTGCATCACAACAGACCGCCCCGATTTTCTTTTTTATAGATACTCTTATTATCCCGCCACGGGGAGGGCTGTTTTCAAAATTGTCACCATCGCGGAATATAAACGCCCCGTTATGGCCCAAGAAAAACAGAAACAAAACAGAAACAAAAACAGGATGAAATTGAACAGGATTGTATGAGGTCACGCGAATGCCGCCATGTGAACCACACAACAAAACCCGCCCCGGCAGGGAAGCCCCTCCGAGGCCTCCGCCATCGCGCAATGACGACATCCTCCCGCTCGTCGCCCCCGGTAGGGAGGCCTCTCCGAGGCCTCCGCGAACACGCTTCGATTTTCCCATGAAAATTCAAACCGCCAGCCTCGCCCGACGGAGGCCTCGGAGAGGCCTCCCTACCGGCGCTGCGTAACCTCAGTGATTGCATGAAACCCGCGAAATCCATGAAATCTGCGGAATCCATGAAACCCGCGAAACCCAGCCCTCTGCTCCCGGCGGTGCGCATCGCCATGACCGCCGCCATATCCGCCGTCGCCTTCGCCGCCATGACCGCCGTCGCCTTCGCCGCCATGTCCGCCATCGCGTTCGCCGCCATGTCTGCCGCCGCGCCCGCCGCCGCAGGTTCCGAGTATATTTCCCTGCGCCGCGCCCCCGCCGCGCCCTCGCCGGAAATACGCGCCGCGCTTTCCCCGGAAACACGCGCCGCGCCCCCGCCGGCGCCGGCGCCGGCGGACGGCGAGGACGGCGCGGGCTACGCGGACGGCGAAAGCGCGGCGCGCGGGCTGCGTTCCGTGCGCGTGGAAGGCCGGAAAATAATCGTCACGTCCGGGACGGGCGCGCCGGTGGATTATAAAATCAAGGGCGTGTGTTATTCCAACGACGCCGACGGGCTTTCGTTTTATGAAAACCTCGAACGCGACCTGCCTCTGCTCAAGGCGATTCACGCCAACTCCATAAGAACCTTCAGGCCCCTCGCCGCCTACAAGGAGGGGACGGAGACCGTCGAGCTGGATTATGAAAAAACCCGGCACATGCTGGACAGACTGGCCGCGTCGGGAATCTCCGTCACCGTCGGCTTCGACTCCGCCCGCGACATCGTCGGCGGCATCCGGGACGACGCCACGGGGCGGGTGTTTCGCGAGGCGTTTTATCTGGAATATATAAACGCGTTCGCCGCGCACCCCGCCGTGCTCGCGTGGGCCTTTGGCAATGAATACAATTATAAATACGCGGAGTGGTTTGACGGCGACAAAAACAAATGGCTCGGCATCCTCGCCGGCGCGGTGAAAAACGCCCGTGCGGCCAGCCCGCGCCCCGCCGCCGTCGTCCACGGGGAACTGCCGGGCGAGGCGGAAATGCGCGAGTATCAGGCCATCCCCGGCCTCGACCTGGTCATGCTCAATGTCTATCGAGGCCCCTCGTTCGGCGGATTATACAAGGACTGGACGGCGCGCACCCGGACCGCGCCCATGCCCGCCGTGCTCGCCGAGTTTGGACGCAGCTCGATGGACGGAAAAGGCAACGACACCGGCGCGCTCCAGGCGGAATGGATTGGAAAACTGTGGGCCGAAATCGAGGCCGGTTTCGACGCAACCGGCGCCGGAGGCTACCTGTTTTCCTTGAAAGACGAGGCCTGGAAAGGCGACTCCGACTCCGGCCCGAACATCGGCGTCGAGAACCGCCTGGGCATCTTCACCGCCGACGGGCGCCCCAAGGAGGCCGCACGCCTGCTCATGCGATTGTGGAAACCAGAGGCCGCGCATGAAAACCCGTAGGAGAAAAAAACTGTTCCGGCTCCTCGCCGCGCTCGCGGCGCCGTTGCTCGCGGCGCTGGCGGTGGCGGGCGCCCTCGTGATACTCGCCCTCCTGCGCCACTACCGGACGCACGACATCGCGGAAAGGCGGCGCCAGTCGGCTCTGCGCGACGCCACCGTCGAGGCCCGCGCCAAACTCGCCGCCGACGCGATGGGCATGCTCTTTTCCGACATGCAAACCACGCTGGCCGGCACGCTCAACGCCGTCCCCCGCGAAGGCACGCTCTCCTTTCTGGAACGCTGGCGCGAGGTCAACCCGCTCGTCTCCGCCGCCCTGCCGGTGAACGCGCGGGGAACGCTCGCGCCGGGAAACCACTGGCCCGCCGAAATGCTCCGGGAACACCAAGAGGCGTCGCGCGCCCCGGACGGCCCGCTGCATGAAAAAAACATCCCGCCGGCGCTCCGGGACTGGCTGGCAAAAACGCCCTGGCACCCCGGCGCCATCGCGGAAAAACCGCCGCCACCCGCCTCCCCGGACTCCGCCCTCGCATGGGCGCCGCTTCGGGAAAAACTGCGCGCCGCCGCCGCGCGGGACCCTTATTATATACGAGGCGCCCCCGGCGGCGGCGCCGCCGCCACCCCCGCCGCCGTCTCCGTCGGCAGCGTCGGCCATCTGCCGTCCGGCGATGATTATACAAGGGTGGAACCCTGGCCCGAACGCCGGCGGCGGCTCGGCATCCCCTTCGCCGAGCGCGCCGGCTGGGACGCCGTGCCGGGCGGCCTTTTCGCCTGGCGCCTGTGCGACGACGACCTCGTGCTGGTCGCCGGCGTGGAGCCGCGGGAACTCGCCGCCATGCTCGCCGGGGCGCTCCCGTCGCGCACGGAACCCAACGAGCGCTACGACTTGCTCACGGACGGCGCCGGCGACGCCCGCGCCCCCGCCACGGCGGCAACAGGCCCGGCTGCGGCGGCGGCGCGGGATGCCTTTGTCCGCGACTTCCCGGTTCATCCCGGACTGCTTCCCGGCTGGGCGGTCCGTGCCATCCGAAACCCATCCGGCGCGGACGCGTTCCCCAGGGAAACCATCTACGATGTCGCCGCCGCCGTGATTCTCGCCGCCGGGATGGCCGTCCTCCTCCTTGTCCTTTTCCAAAGACGGATGCGCGAAAATGAAAAAAAGGCCTTCGTCACGGACCACGCCTCCCACGAAATAAGAACCCAAGTGCAAATACTATCATGCTGCGCGGATTCCCCCCATGCGCCCGGCGGCGCCCCGGACGGGCGGACAAATGCCATGATCCGCGACGCGGTCCGGCGGCTCACGGAAACGACCGACCTGGTCCTGAAACTTTTACCAAAGGTGATTCGCGGCGGGAAAATACCCGCCGAAAACGTCAACCTGGGCCGGACGACGGCGGAAGTGCTGGAAACGTTCAGGCCCTGGTTGCTGCGGGAGGCAAACATGGAGTTGACGCCGCGCCTCCCGGCGGAGCCTGTGCACGCCAGAACCGATGGCAGCGCGTTCTCGATCATCCTGCAAAACCTCCTGTATAACGCCGGACTGCACGCGGCGACGGGCGGGCGGGTGGACGTGTCGCTGGCGGAAAACCCGGCGGCGGGCACGATCGAGCTGCGCGTGCGCGATTACGGCCCCGGAGTCCCGCGCCGGGAACTCAAGCGCCTGTTCGACCCCCGGCGGCGGCGCGACGGGCAGGAGCGCGGTCACGGCATCGGCCTGCCCTTCTCCCGCTCGCTCGCCCGCGCCGCCGGCGGAGACCTGGCCTGCGAAATCCCCGCCGACGGCGCGGGCGGATGCGTGTTCATCCTTTCGCTGCCAAAAAACAATTGAGCGCCGCCCTCTTTTATAATAATACCGGCGCCCTGCAAGGAGACCAACATGACAAACATACTCGTGGCGGAAGATGATATAAATCTCGGCTTGTTCTGGGAAAGCTGGCTTGGCGAATTGGGCTTCGCCGTGAAACGCACCACGAACAAGGCGGACGCGCTGGCCGCGTTCAAGGCGTTCAAGCCGGGCTTTTACGCCCTCGTGGTGCTTGACATGCGGATGCCCTCTGTGCGCGGGAGGGGAATAAACAACAAAGCGGGCCTGGAGGCCGCCGGGGAAATGCGAGGGCACGACCCCGCCATCCCCGTGCTGTTTCTCACGGCAAGCGAGGACGAGGACATCGAGGCCGACGCGCTCAAGCTGCCCCGCGACGGGAAAAGGGACTTCGTGCGAAAACCGTGCGGCAAAGCGGCCTTTCAGCTTCGCGCGCGGGAAATGGCGAGAAACAACCGCTTCCCCTTCGGCCCTCATGCCATGATCGACAAAAGCACGCATACCGCCACAATCGCCGGCGACAAAACGCCGCGGCACCTGGCGCCGCAGGTGTGCAACCTCGCCGTGGTGTTTGACCGGAACAAAAACACCGTCCTGAGCCGCGCGGAACTGCTCAAGCAATGGGGCGGCGGCGAGGCCTCCCTGGATGAGTCCATCTACAGACTGCGCAACGCGGTGAACGACCGCGA
>JAIRTK010000365.1 GCA_031254955.1 Opitutaceae bacterium | reverse complement strand
CGCCCCCTTCGCGGAGAGGCGGACGGACACACACGGGGTTTCGGGTTGCCTGCCTGCGGACGGGCGAGGCGCGTTGCGCCTCGTCGGGCGGCGGGACGCCGCCCCTCCTTGCGCCAGCGCGCGTCCACGCGCAAACGCGTCCTTGCGCCAGCGTGCCCGCGATGCGGGCGCGGCCATCGAAATCACAAAAAACAACCACTCAAAATAACGGCGAACCCCTGTTTTTATATTCTTTCCCGCGTCGGGCGCAAACCCGCGCCGGGCGGCGGCGGCTTCCAGCCGGCGCCATGAACCCAGACTCCATCCTCCCTGCCATGAAACCCATGACCTCCCGACCCATGACCTTTCGCCTCATCACTTCCCGCCTCATCACTTCCCGACCTATGACCTCCCGCCTCATCACTTCCCGAGCCATGACCTTTTGCCTCATCATCTCCCGCCGCATCACTTGCCGCCTCGCCACCTCCCGCCTCGCCATCTCTTTCCTCGCCGCCGGCCTGGTTGCCGTGGCGTTTGCGTTTCCCGCGCGCGCCGGGGCGCCGGCTTCGCTGGAGCGACACTTTGCCGTCCCGGCTTCGGCGCTCGAACGACATTTCGCCACCCCGCCCGACACGGCGCGGCCTTGGGTTTTCTGGTTCTGGTCGGACGGCAACATCACGCGCGAGGGCATCACCGCCGATCTGGAGGCGATGCGGCGCACGGGCATCGGCGGGGTGCTCATCATGGAGGTGGACCAAGGCGTGCCCAAGGGGCCGGTGCGGATGATGACTCCGGAGTGGCGGGCGATGTTCGCCTTTGCCGCGTCCGAGGCGAAGCGGCTCGGGCTGGGGCTTATCATGAACAACGATCCCGGCTGGACCGGCTCGGGCGGCCCGTGGAACACGCCGGAAAACTCCATGCAAAAGGTGGTGTGGACGGAGCGGCGCGTGGCCGGGCCGCTCGCGTTTGACGACGGCCTGGAGCAGCCGCCGGCCACCGCCGGTTTCTACCGCGATATTGCCGTGCTGGCGTTTCCCACGCCGGAGGCGGAGACGCGCGCGTTGCGCGACTTCCAGCCCGCGCTCACGGCCAACACCGCTGCGGCGGCGGAGGCGCCCGGCGGCCTCGCCGCGCTCATCGACGGCGACAGCGCCTCGGGCGTGCGCTTGGGCCGCCCGGAGGAGCGCGGCGGGTGGCCGGAGGTCCGGCTCGCGTTTCCCGCGCCGTTCGAGGCGTGCTCGTTCGCGGTCGCGGTCACGTTCGCGAAACGTCCGGCGGGCGCGCCGCCGGCGCGTGTGTTGTGCGAGTTGCAGGCGTCCGACGACGGGCGTGTTTTCCGCGAGGTCGCGCGCGCGCAGGCCAACGCCGCGCCCGCCGTGTTCGCGCCCGTGCGGGCGGGGGTTTTCCGCGTGGTTTTCAGCGGCAACGACGCCTCGCTCGACGGCTTGCGCGTGGACGAACTTGCGCTGTCGCCGGCGTTCCGCCTCGACCGTTTCGCCGCCAAGTCCGGCCTCGGCCTCGCGGCCTCGCCGGAGGACGCTCCCGGCGCGGGCGCGGGCATGGTTGTATCCAAGGACAGGATACTCGATCTCTCGGCGCGCTTTCGCGGCGGGCGTCTGCGCTGGGACGCGCCGGCGGGCGACTGGACCGTCCTGCGCCTCGGTCACGTCCCGACGGGCAAGAACAACTATCCGGCGCCCGCCGACGCGCGCGGGCCGGAGGTGGACAAGCTCAGCGCCGACGCGCTCGACCGGCACTTCGACGCGTTCCTCGGAAAACTCGTCGCGGACGCCGCCGACGCGGGCGCGGGCGCGGACACGTTTGCCGGGTTCCACATCGACAGTTGGGAGGTCGGCTACCAGAACTGGACGCCGCGCTTTCGCGAGGAATTTCGGCGGCTGCGCGGCTACGACCCGCTGCCGTGGCTGCCGGTGCTCACCGGGCGCGCCGTCGGCGGCGCCGCGTTGAGCGAGCGGTTTTTGTGGGACATGCGCCGCACGATTTCGGATTTGGTGCACGAGAATTACGCGGGGCGCATGGCCGCGCTCGCGCGCGAGCACGGGCGTTTTTTCTCCCTCGAAGGCTACCGCAACGGCCCCTTCGATCCGCTGACTTGCGCGGGGCGCGCCGACCTGCCCACGGGCGAGTTCTGGGTGTCCTCAGACCCGGAGAACCTGCATCCGAGCGTGAAAGCGATGTCCTCCGCCGGGCACATTTACGGGAAAACGCTCATCGCGGCGGAGGCGTTCACCGCGTCCGATTTGCAGAGCCGCCACCGCCTGCATCCCTACGCGGCGAAGGCGTTCGGCGACGCCGCGTTTTGCGCGGGCATCAACCAGTTCATCGTGCATCGCTACTCGTTGCAGCCTTGGACGGACGACCGCAAGCCCGGCATGACGATGGGGCCGTGGGGCTGGGAATACGAGCGCACCGCCACGTGGTGGGAGCAGGGCCGCCCGTGGCACGACTACCTCGCGCGCTGCCAGTATCTGCTGCGCCAGGGGGATTTTGTCGCCGACCTTTGTTATTTGCAGGACGAGGAGGGTTTCAAAAACCCGCCGCCGCGCGACGAGGTGCTGCCCGCCCCGCCGCCGGGCTACGATTATGATTTCTGTTCCGCCGAGGTCGTGCTGGAGCGCATGTCCGTGGAAAACGGGCGCCTCGTGCTGCCCGGCGGCATGAGCTATCGCGTGCTCGTGCTGCCGCGCCAGCGGCTGATGACGCCGGCGCTTCTGCGCAAAATCCGCGACCTCGCGCGCGCCGGCGCGACCGTGCTCGGCGAGCCGCCGCTGCGCGCGCCGGGGCTGGCGGACTTCCCGGCGTGCGACGACGAGGTGCGCGCGCTCGCGGCGGAGCTTTGGGGCGATTGCGACGGGGAGCGCGTGCGTGCGCGGCGTTTCGGGCGGGGGCGCGTGCTCCGGGGCGTCCCGCTCGGCGAGGCGCTGGCCGGCGGCGGCGCGGGCTTGGCGGGCGGCGGCGCCGGCGCGGGTGAAGCTGGCGGCGCGGGCTTGGCGCATTCCGCCAATGGAGACACCGGCGCCAGTGTCGGCCCCGGCATCGGCGCCGGCCCCGACTTTGCGTATTCCATTAATGGATACAACAACGGCGCCGCCCCCGCGCGCGTGCGCCACATCCACCGTTCGACGCCGGAGCGCGAAATCTATTTCGTGGCAAATCTCGACGCGCGGGACGCGGACATCACGGCGGTGTTTCGTTCCGGCGCGGGACGCCCGGAATTGTGGCGCCCCGAGACCGGCGCCATCGAGGCGGTGGCCGTGCATGACCGCGAAAACACGGGCGGCGAGACGCGCGCGCGGCTGCCGTTGCGGCTCGGCCCGCGCGAGTCGGTTTTTGTTGTGTTCGCGAAAAACAAAACGCCGCTGGCGGCGCGTCTGCTCCCCGCGAACAACGCGACCTCCGGGAAACAAGACGCCGGGGCGGCCCGCAAAGCCGCTGGCGACGCCACCACCGCCACCGCCGCCGCCGCCGTGCCGCGCGGCGTGTCTGGCTCGTTCACCCTCGCGGCGTGGGTGCGGCCCGGCGCGGACATGGACATCCCGCCCGAGGATTTCGCCGGCACCTCCGCGCTGCGCGTCGCGCGCAACGACCTGCTCTACCCGCCGCAGGGCGCGGAGACGTTCAAGGCCCCGCTCGCCGCCGGCGCCGGCATCGCCGTCGGGCGCAATGTCGTCTGCGTGCTTGAGCACGGCTCGTTTCATTTCGCCGCCACGCTTGTCCACCCGGCGGCCATCAGGGATTGGACGCACATCGCGGTCGTGTTTCGGGACGGGCGCCCGAGCCTCTACCTCGACGGTCGCCTCGCGCGCACGGGGTTGAAATCGCTGCACGATGTGCGCGGACTCATCCCCGGCGAGAGCGACGAGGCCGGGGCCGACGGCGCCGCCGGCATTTTCGACGGCGGGCATTCCGCCGTGCGCTTGTTCGACCGCGCCTTGGACGGGCGGGAGATCGGCGAACTCATGCGCGCCACGCCGCCGCCGGCGTCGGAGGCTCCGCCGGCGGGACGCATGGCGGGCGGGACGCCGCCCCGCCCGGCCTCGCCGCCGCCGGCGGCATCCGCGCCGCCGCCGCCGCCGCTGTTTGCGTTTCCCGCTGTCGAGGTTTCCGTCGATGAGCGCGGCGAGGCCGTGGTGTGGAGCGCCGGGGGCGGGCGGCACGAGTTCAGGCGCGCCGACGGGAGGGCGCTCGTGTTTGAGGCCGCCGCGCCGCCGGACGCGATTTCGCTGGACGGCCCGTGGACGGTGCGTTTCCCGGAAGGCTGGGGCGCGCCGCCGGCGGTGGAGTTGCCGCGCTTGATGTCGTGGAGCGGGCACGCCGCGCCGGGCGTGCGGTATTTCTCCGGCACGGCCACTTATGAAAAAACCTTCGTCATCCCGCCGGGGCTGCCCGGCGCGGACCGCCGCCTGTGGCTGGATTTGGGGGACGCGCGGGTGATCGCGCGGGTGCGCCTCAACGGGCGCGACCTCGGCGTGTGGTGGAAGCCGCCTTTCCGGGGCGATGTCACCGGCGCGCTCCGCGCGGGCGCCAACACGCTCGAAATCGACATCACCAACACATGGGTGAACCGGCTGGTCGGCGACGAGCAACTCCCGCCTGACCGCGAGTGGACGCGGGTGCCGCGCCGCCGAGGGTTCGCCCTCAAGGCATGGCCGGACTGGTTTTTGCGCGGAGAACGCAGCCCGGTCGGGCGGATTGCCTTCACCACCTGGAAACATTATGAAAAGGACGCGCCGCTGCCGCCCTCCGGCCTGCTTGGCCCCGTCGTCATCCGGCCTGTCGCGCGGGCCGTCCCCGTGGCTGGAGAACCCTGAAACGTGTTTTGCCAATCCTGTTTTCGCCATGACGCCCGTTTCCGCCGTGATGCAAAACCCCAAGCCCGCCAACGCATGGCCGGAGGCGGCAGGGAGGCATCTCCGAGGCCTCCCTGCCGTCCTGACAAAATAACCCACGCCAAGACGCAAAAAGGCCCATGAAGTCCGCTGTGACACAGAAAACACAAAGCTCCGACACGGAGAGCACAGAGAAAAAAGACCTGTTCAGGCAGGCTCTCCGTGGCCCTGTGGGTCGCGCCCTGTGGCCTCTGGGTCACAACAGAGCAGCCCGGTTTTTCTTTTTGATAAATACTCTAATATTCCGCTCCCAATAATTACTATACAACAATCCTCATCCAACAACTCTCATCCAACAACCGACATTCCGCATCCAACAATCCACATCCAACAACCCACAACCCATATCCAACATCCATTATTCATCATGAAACGCAGAAACTTTATAAAAATCACCTCGCTCACGGGCGTGTCGCTGGCGGTTTGCCGGGCGGGCGTGTTTGCCGGCGCGACTGAAACCGGCGGGCCGGCGGCAATCGGCGCGGACGCCTCGGAACTCGCCACGGCGTTCGCGCGCGGGCCGAAATCCGCGCGACCGGGCGGCTACTGGTGGTGGATCGACGGACAGGTGAGCCGCGCGGGCATCACGCGCGACCTTGAGGAGTTTGCCGCGAAGGGCATCGGCAGCGTGTTGTTTGTCAACTCCACCAACCTCGGCCCGAAACAGCGCAGGCGCCAGGGCGTCGCGTTTTTGTCGGACGAGTGGATGGAATTATACAAGCACGCCGTGCGCGAGGCGGACCGGCTCGGCATCGAGTTCGGCGTGAACCTGAGCGGAGGCTGGTGCATGGGCGGGCCGTGGATACAGCCGCGCGACGCGGGACGCTGGTTCTTGCAGTCGCGCTTGGCGGTCGCGGGGCCGCAAAAGTTTTCCGGCGCGCTGCCGCTTCCGGGCAACCGCGACGGCTATGACAAGGTTTTCAATCCGCCCGGCTACAAGGCTTATATAGATTTGCCGCTCGAAAAACTGGACTACCGCGACACCTGCGTGGTGGCCTTTCGCGACGACGCCGGCGACGCCGCGCGTTTCGCCGACAAGGAACGCACGGAGTTTTTGCCCGCAAAGTCGAACCGCCGGGACATCAGCAATCAGGCGCGCTGCGCCGATGTCCTGGAGCCGACGCTCGTCCCGTGGGCGGCGCGCCCTGACGACAAGCCGGTCGCTCCGGGCGGGGTGGTCGATCTGACCTCGCGCATGACCGCCGACGGGCGGCTCGACTGGGAGGTGCCGCCGGGCCGCTGGATTATTGTCCGCACCGGCCACCGCATGACCGGCTCGCGGCTCATGATCGCGCCGCCGGAGGCGGACGGCCTCTCGGTGGACTGGCTCGCGAGCAAGCCGGTCGATATACAATTTGAAAAACTTGGCCGCGTATTCATGGAGGGCGGAAAAATCAACGGGCGCAACACGATCAAGTATTTTTGCAGCGACAGCTTCGAGGACGGGTTTCCGAACTGGACGGAGAATATATTAAAAGAGTTCGAGGAGCGGCGCGGTTATGATCCGCGCCCCTACACGCCGGTGATGAACGGCTTCATCATCGGAAGCGCGGAAATATCGGACCGCTTTTTATATGATTACCGGAAAACCGTCGCCGACTGCATGGCGGACCGGCACTACGCGTATTTCGGGAAAAAATGCCACGAGCTTGGCGTCGAGGCGCAGCACGAATCCGCCGGGCCAAGCCGCTCCGGCTCGATGTGCATGGACAGGCTCAAAAACCTCGGGCGCGCCGACCGCCCGATGGGCGAGTTCTGGCTCGGCCTGCGCCACACCGAACCCGGCGGTCTCGACCCGAAGCTCCGCTACGGCGACTCGCGCCTTGAGGACGGCCAGAACCAGGTGGCCAAAATGGCCGCGTCGGCGGCGCACATTTACGGACGCAAAACGGCGTCCGCCGAGTCGTTCACGACATACCGCCACTGGCTGGACTGGCCGGCGACGCTCAAGCAGTCCGCCGACCGCGCGTTTTGCGAGGGCATCAACCAGCTCGTTCTGCACACGACCACGGCGAGCCGCGCGGAGGACGCGAAGCCGGGCTATGAATATTATGCGGGCACGCATTTTAACCCGAATGTCACGTGGTGGCATCACGCGGGCGCGTTCTTGAGCTATATCACGCGCTGCCAGCATTTGCTGCGGCAGGGGCTGTTTGTCGCCGATGTGTTGTATTATAACGGCGACTGGGCGCCGAACATCGTGCCGCCGAAGCGCATTGATCCGGCGCTGGGTTTTGGCCACGACTACGACGTGTGCAACGCCGAGGTGCTGCTCACGCGTCTGTCGGTGTCGCCGGAGGACGGGCGGCTCGTGCTGCCCGACGGCATGAGCTACCGCTTGCTCGTGCTGCCGGAAACCGACCGGATGCCGGTCGAGGTTTTGGAAAAAATCAAGGCGCTGGTCGCGGCGGGCGCGACGGTGTCGGGGCCTCGCCCCGCGCGCGATCCGGGGCTGAAAAACTATCCCGCCTGCGACCGCGCGGTGGACCGGATCGCCCGCGAGGTGTGGGGCGATTGCGACGGGAAAACGCGCACGATGAACCGCCACGGGCGCGGGCGCGTCCATTGGGGCGTCGCGCCACGGGAAATCCTCGCGAAGGCCGGCGTCGGCCCGGATTTCGCCTGCGCGGAAAACGCGGACGCCGCCGCCCGCGCGACGGGCGTCGCGCGCGCGAGCGGCACGGGGATGGATTTCATACATCGTCGCGTCTCCGGCGATAACGGGCTGGATATATACTTTGTCGCCAATCTCTCCCCGCTCGCGCAAACGCAGGACTGCCGTTTCCGGGCGGCGGGCCGCGCGCCCGAGATTTGGGACCCGCTCGACGGCACGATGCGCGCCGCCGCGCACCGCGAGGAAGACGGGCGCGCGGTCGTGCCGCTGGAGTTTGCGCCGTTCCAGTCGTTTTTCGTCGTGTTTCCGGCAAAGCCCTCGGGCCGTGCCGTGCCGGCGCCCGCGCGAAACTTCCCCGCGTATGCGCCCGTGCGCGAGTTGTCCGGCCCGTGGACGGTGCGGTTTGACCCCGCGTGGGGCGGCCCGGCGGAAATCGAGTTCGCGGCATTGGAGGACTGGACGGCGCGCGCCGAGGACGGCATCAAGCACTATTCCGGGTCGGCGTTGTATATAAAACGTTTCGATTATAAAAAAGACGCCGCGGGCGCGAATGATAAAAGCGTCCGGCTCCTGCTCGACCTTGGCGAGGTGCGGGACATCGCCGGCGTGCGGCTCAATGGCCGCGAGCTTGGAACCGTGTGGACGGCGCCGTGGCGCGTCGATATAACCGGCGCCCTGCGGCGCGGCGAAAACGTGCTGGAGATCGAGGTGGTCAACGAGTGGCGCAACCGTCTGATCAAGGACGAGGCGCTGCCGGAGGAAAAACGCCTCACGCGGACCAACATCCCCATCGACCCGAAATCGCCGCTGCTGCCGTCGGGCTTGCTTGGCCCGGTGCGGCTGGTGGCGGCGAAATGGTGAAGCCGGATGAATGATTTATGGACGGCTATTGTCTGTCCAGGCCTGACGTAGCGCAGACTTCCGAGTCTGCTTGGCTTGGGCGGCGCGGAGCGCCGTCGGGCAGGTTTGGAAACCTGCGCTACGAAAAGCCGGCCTTGCGACAGCATAAACAAAAACAGCTCTGGTTCTACTTTGTTAAATCCTGATGTTAAGCGGCGTCGGTCATCGTCATGATAAAAACAGGCTCATTCATGTTCATTCATTGGCATCCATCGGCGTCCATTCGCATCCATCGGCGTCCACTCACGTTTATCCGCGTCCGTCCACATCCATCGGCGTCCATTCGCGGTTGGTTCGCTTGCTTGGGAAATTGATTTTTTCAAAGCGCCCTTCTTTGTTTCCTTTGTTATCTTCCGTTCAATAAAAACCCATGAATACTATCATGACACGACGCATCCCCGGCTCATTCATCGGCGCTCTTGCCGCCGTGATTGGCTGTTTGCTTTCCGGCGCGGACGCGCAATCCGCCGAGGCGCTCGAACGCGGCTTCGTCAGGCCGCCCGACGCCGCCAAGCCGGCGACGTTTTGGTGGTGGTTCAACAACAACGTCAACAAGGCCGGCATCACGCGCGATCTGGAGGAGTTTCGCGCCAAGGGCATCGGCGGCGTGCTCCTGATCCATTCCACCACCGGCTTCGGCACGCGCCCGATTCCGAAGGGGCCGGCGTTTCTGTCGCCGGAGTGGCGCGAGCTTTTCCGCCACGCGATGCGCGAGGCGGAGCGGCTCGGCCTTGAGGTGGGCATCAACTTGAGCACCGGCTGGTGCATGGGCGGGCCTTGGATCAAGCCGGAAAACTCCGGGCGCTGGTTCCTGCAATCGTCACTGGTGGTCGAGGGGCCGCAAAAATTTTCCGGCGCGCTGCCGTTGCCGGGCGGGCGCGACGGCTACGACGGCGCGCGGCACTTGTTCATAAAAGACTACATCGACCTGCCGCTCGAAAAACTCGACTACCGCGACACGCGGATCATCGCGTTTCCCGAGCCGGCTGGCGCAGCGGAGGGCGCGCGGTTTTCGGGCGCGCGCCTGCAATCGCTCCAGGCAAAAAGCAACCGCCTCGACGCGAGCAGCCACGCTTTCGCGCGCGAGGTGATGGCGGCGCCGCTCGCGCCGTGGAGGGCGGAGCCGGGCGACCGTCCGCTCGCGCCGCGCGACGTGATCGACCTCACGGACAAGACCGGCGCGGACGGGCGTCTCGAATGGGAGGTGCCGCCGGGCCGCTGGGTGATTTTGCGCACGGGGCACCGCATGACGGGCGCGCGCACCGCCTATGCGCTGCCCGAGGCGGACGGCCTTGAGATTGACTGGCTCGACGAGGCGGGCGTCGAGGCGCAGTTCGCGCACCTCGGAAACATTTTCCTCGAGGAAACCGCCGCCGCGGGCGTGCGCGCGGGCGGGGACGGGACGCTGCGGTATTTCCACAACGACAGTTTCGAGGACGGGTTTCCCAACTGGACGGCGGCGATGCTCGAAAAATTCCGGCGTTATCGCGGCTATGACGCCACGCCCTGGCTGCCGGTTTTCGCGGGCCGCATCGTCGGCGGCGCGGAGGCCTCCGACCGGTTTCTCTACGATTACCGGCGCACGGTCGCCGATCTCATGGCCGACGGGCATTACAAACGCTTCGAGGCGCTGTGCCACGAGCACGGCCTGGAGGCGGAGTCCGAGGCCGCCGGCCCGGGCTGGTCGGCGACGATGTGCATGGACGCGCTCAAAAATCTCGGGCGCGTGAGCCGCCCGATGGGCGAGTTTTGGCAGGACAACTACCGCTTCGTGCACAACGGCCAGAACCAGGTTGGCAAAATGATCGCCGCCGCGGCGCACATTTACGGAAAGCGGACGGCCTCCGCCGAGGCGTTCACCACGTTCGCGCACTGGAGCGACGATCCCGCGACGCTCAAGCCCACCGCCGACCGCGCGTTTTGCGAGGGCATCAACCGTTTTGTTTTCCACACCTCGACGGCCACGCGTCCCGAGGACGGCAAGCCCGGCTACGAATACGGCGCGGGCACGCACTTCAACCCGAACATCACGTGGTGGGAGCAGGCGGGCGCGTTTCTCGACTACATCGGACGCTGCCAGCACCTGCTCCAGAGCGGCCTTTTCGTAGCCGACGTGCTTTACTACAACGGCGACTGGGCGCCGAACCTCGTCGAACCCAGGCACGCGCCGCCCGGCCTCGGCGAAGGCTACGACTACGACGTGTGCGGCACCGACGCGCTGCTCACGCGCCTGTCGGTGTCGCCGGAGGACGGGCGCCTCGTGCTGCCCGACGGCATGGGCTACCGCGTGCTCGTGCTCCCGGACAGCGACCGCATGACCGTCGAGGTCGCGCGGAAAATCCGCGACCTGGTGAAGGCCGGCGCGACGGTGATCGGGCCGCGTCCGTCGCAGGCCCCCGGCCTGGCCGGCTGGCCGCAATGCGACGCCGAGGTGCGCTCGCTCGCGGCGGAGGTGTGGGGCGATTGCGACGGACGGACGCGCACGGAAAACCGCTGCGGGCGCGGACGCGCGCTCTGGGGAAAAACCGAGCGCGCGGCGCTCGCGGACGCGGGCGTGCATCCGGATTTTGAATACGACACGGCGGCGGGGTCGCTCGACTGGATTCATCGCGCGGTGCCGGGCGGTGCCGGGGAGGGCGGCGGCGCGGAGATTTGGTTCGTCGTCAATCGCAACGCGCGGGAGGTCCGCGTCCCGTGCGTGTTTCGCGTGGCGGGCGCGCAGCCGGAAATCTGGGACCCGGTCACCGGGGAACGCCGCGAAGCCGTCGAGTGGTGGAGCGAGGGCGGCGGCGGGAGCGAGTCGCCGGGTTCGCCCGCGCGGACGGTCATGCCGCTGGCCTTCGCGCCGCGCCAGTCGTTGTTTATTGTTTTCAGAAAACCCGCCGCGCCAAAAAACACCGCGACGAAAAATGCCGTGGCGAAACCCGTCGCGATAAAAAGCACCGCAACGAAAAACGCCGCGCCGGCGCAACGCCTGACGGGCGCGCGCAACATGCCGCCGCTCGCGCCCGTTCAGGAAATTTCGGGCGCGTGGACGCTCGCGTTCGACCCGGCGTGGGGCGGCCCGGCGCAAGTCGAGTTTGCCAGCCTGATGGACTGGACGCTGCACCGCGACGAAGGCATCCGCCATTATTCCGGCACGGTCACTTATACGAAATCGTTTGACTTGGAGGACGCCGCGCTCGCGGCCTTCGGATGCCGGCTCTTCCTCGATCTGGGCGTGGTGAAAAACCTCGCGACCGTGCGCCTGAACGGCGTGCCGCTCGGCACGGTGTGGACGGCCCCGTGGCGGGTGGACATCACCGGCGCGGCCCGGCGCGCGGGCAACGTGCTCGAAATCGACATCGTGAACCTCTGGCCCAATCGCCTGATCGGCGACAAATACCTGCCGGCGGCGCAAAAATACACCCGCACCAACATCCCCCTCAAGGACGACGCCGCGCTCCTGCCCTCGGGCCTGCTCGGCCCCGTGCGAATCTTGCAGGAAGAACGCTGACCGCGCCGCGCCCCGCGCCTTGAAAAAGAGGGGCTGTTCTGACGCAGGCCTCGGCCTGACGTAGCGCAGACTTCCAAGTCTGCCTGGCTTGGGCGGCGCTCCGCGCCGTCAGGCAGGTTAGGAAACCTGCGCTACAAAAAGGCCCTGGCGGACAAGGCGGCTTCGCCGTTCCATGCGAAGCGAGAAACCTGACAACCGCCGCCCTGACGCAGGCCTCGGCCTGACGTAGCGCAGACTTCCAAGTCTGCTTGGCTTGGGCGGCGCTCCGCGCCGTCAAGCAGGTTAGGAAACCTGCGCTACGAAAAGGCCCTGGCAGACAAGGCGGTTTCGCCGTTTCATGCGAAGCGAGAAACCTGACAACCGCCGCGAACCTCACTCGACCAACGACGGCGGTCTCGGAGAGGCCTCCCTACCGGCGCTCCCGCGCCAAATTGCCGTCTCCCATGCGACAGAATAAGAGCGTCTAACAAAAAGAAGGCCTTGACCGAAGTGACACAGCGGACACCGAGGTGCGCGGCGGCGGATGTAGGGGCTTCGCTTGCGAAGCCCGTTGCTTGCGAAGCCCGTTGCCGGACAGCAGTCGCGCGCGTTTGTGTTTCATGCGACTGCGCCGGCGCACTGGCGGAAGCAACTCCGTGGCACCCTTCCGCGACGGGC